>JBBROU010000008.1:0-63876 GCA_038229055.1 Bryobacterales bacterium
CTATACGACGAACGCGGTCGAATCGCCGCATATGACGCTACGCAAGGTGACCAAGAATCGGGGCTCCTTCCCAAGCCAGGAGGCGGCCATCAAGCTGCTCTACCTGGCCCTGCAAAACGTGGCCAAGAAATGGCACACTGTTCAGGGCTGGCGCGAGGCGCTTCGGCAGTTCACAATCCGCTGGCCCGACCGCATTGAGCAGGCGCGCGCAGCTTAAAGTCAAAACCTTCCTAATGAAAAGGAAAAGAGCCGAGTTTACACAAAACTATTGACACTACCTTAGCGAACTTCTTTTCATAGGGAAAACCCCCTCTCCCGGCCCACAACGCCCCAGTCCTCACCTCGTCGCGACGCCCCCCTTCGCCCCGCCCACAAAGCCTTTGGCACCCCGCGACGCCTTTCTGAGACGCGACTGTCAAGGAGCGTTTCCCCCGCCCCGCAAATCTCCTACAACCGTCAGCGTCATCGACTCGCAAGAACTCGTGATTCGCCACAAACGCCCGCTGACTTCCAACTTGTTAGCCCCACTTACAAGTTCAATCGCGTGGAGACCAACGCCTCCGCCCATACCCGCCTCGTTGACCGCTAAGATAGGAGACCGTAGCATAGCCACTTTCCCCATGGCACTCCATCCCAACTTCCCCTCCTCGCCCTACGAGCCCCTCCTCCCCGAACTTCGCTGGTTCCCCGCCGCCGAAGAACTCCGTGCCACCGCGTACGAAAAGCTCCTTCCACCTCTCGTCGCCCGCATCCGCGAACAAGTCAAAGAGTGGCGCGACGCCGGCTACGAAGCAGCTTCGCCCACATCGAAAGCTTTGCTCACGTGGTGGTTCGACACCGGTCACCTGATCGAACAAGCCGACGGCGCTCAAACGCAATTCCGCTACTATTTCGCCCAGCGCGAAGCCGTCGAAACCGTCATCTGGCTCTACGACGTCCGCCGCGCCCGCGACAAATTCGACCTCCTCCGCTTCGATGCTTCCGGCGCCGTCTCCGCCAACATGTTCGATGAAGACTGGCCCCGCTTCGTTGTGAAGATGGCTACCGGCGCAGGCAAAACCAAAGTCCTTTCTCTCCTCATGGCCTGGAGCTACTTCCATCGCCTGTACGAACCCGATTCCGCCCTCGCTCGAAATTTCCTCCTTATCGCCCCCAACATCATCGTTCTCGACCGCCTTCGCGCGGATTTTGACGGCCTCCGCATCTTCTTCAATGACCCAGTCCTCCCGGAAAACGGCCACGCTGGCCGCAACTGGCGCGATGATTTTCAGCTCGCCCTCCACATCCAGGACGATGTCCGCGTCGTGCGCCCCACTGGCAACCTGTTTCTCACCAACATCCACCGCGTCTACCTCGGCGACGTACCCGATCCTTCCCTCGAAGACGACGACCTCCGCGATTACTTCTTCGACCCCTTCGGCCCCAAGCCATCCGGCAAAACCAACGAGAGCAAGATCGACCTCGGCGAGATCGTCCGCGAAATCGACGAACTCGCCGTCTTTAACGACGAAGCCCACCACATCCACGATGAGCGCCTCGCCTGGTTCCAGAGCATCCAGGACATCCACCACCGAATGCTCCAGAAGGACCTGCGCCTCGCCATCCAGATTGACGTCACCGCCACGCCGCGCCATAACAACGGAGCAATCTTTGTCCAGACCGTCAGCGATTATCCGCTTGTCGAAGCCATCGCCCAGAACGTCGTCAAACATCCTGTGCTTCCCGATGCCGCCAGCCGCTCCCGCCTTACCGAACGCAAGAGTCCCTTGATCACCGAGAAGTACGATGACTACCTTCGTCTCGGTATTGAGGAATGGCGCAAGAGCTACAACGAACACCAGGTGCTAGGCAAGAAGGTCGTCCTCTTTGTCATGGTGGATGACACCAGAAACTGCGACGAAGTCGGAGCCTACCTCGAAAAAATCTGCCCGGATCTGCTGGGCGCCGTGCTGGTGATCCACACAAAGGCGAATGGAGAAATCTCCGAGGCCACCTCCGGTAAAAGCTCGGATGAACTCAAACGCCTTCGTCGCCAATCCAATGAGATCGATACCTGGAAGTCCCAATACAAAGCCATCGTCTCGGTGCTCATGCTCAAGGAAGGCTGGGATGTGCGCAACGTAACCACCATCGTCGGCCTGCGGGCTTACTCTGCCAAGAGCAACATACTGCCCGAGCAAACTCTCGGTCGCGGCCTCCGCCGCATGTACTTCGGCAGCGAGACACGCGAAACCGTCTCCGTCATCGGCACCACCGCCTTCATGGAGTTCGTGGAATCCATCCGCAACGAAGGCGTCAGCTTTGACCACGTCCCGATGGGCGGAGCGGCAGGCCGCGAGCGCAAGGACTCTCTCGTGGTCGAAGTCGACACCGAATCAGAAGATAAAGACCTCGATGCCCTCGATATCGCCCTGCCACGCTTGTCGCGGCGCTTCAACCGCGAGTTCAAGGATTTAGCAGAACTCGACCCCGCATCGTTCGGCAACCCCCGCCTGCCCGTAAAGCCGTTCACGCCTGAAGAAACCCGTGAGATCGTCTTCAAAACCATGCTCCATTCCGAAGTCGACCACACCATTCATCTCGACGGCAGCGGTCTCGCCGATTACCGCTCCGTCGTGGCCTTCTTCGCACGCCAACTGCTGAAAGATCTGCGGCTAGTTGGCGGCTATGATCTCCTTTATCCGAAGGTGAAGACTTTCGTCCGTGATAACCTCTTCGAGACTCCGGTCGATCTCGAAGATCCGGTGGTTCTCCGCAACCTCTCGGAACCGGAGGCCGGCAAAGTGCTCTTCGATCACTTTCGCGCCGCCATCAATGCGCTCACCGTTCAGGACGCCGGCAGCTCCCGCATCGAAGGGCACATTCGGTTGCGCGATACCCGCCCCTTCCGCACCGAGCCGCGCGGGTTCATTCCGGTCAAGCGTTCTGTCTTCAATCGAATTGTCGGAGAGACGAACGCCGATGGCCTCGAACTGCCCTTCGCCGCCTTCCTCGATAACGCCCCCGACGTACAATCTTTCGGCAAGAACTACATGGCTGTCGGCTTCAGGTTGGACTACGTGAAAGCCAGCGGAGATCTGTCCAACTACACGCCGGACTTCATCGTCCGCACCACCGACCGTCGAATCTGGATTGTGGAAACAAAAGGCCAGGAAGAGCTCGATTTGCCTCAGAAGATGACCAGGCTCCGCCAATGGTGTGCTGACGCCACCGAGGCTGATCGCGATACCGACCGCCGCCGCTATGGTTTCGTCTATGTTGACGAGGAGAGCTTCAAAAAGCATCGGCCCGATTCTTTCGCGGGACTCGTAAACTCATTTCGCGAATACCAGACGAATTAACTATGGCGCGCCACGACAAAAAATCTTACGAACTCACCGAAGCCGAGCAGCGCGACCTCGTCACGCTGATTCAACAGGGCCGCCCATTGCCCGATAAATACCGGTTCATTCTATTCGAGGACAAACGTGAGGTCGAACTGGTCTGGAACGGCAAAACGCGGGATGTCTGTACCACCGTGCTGCCTTTTCAGACTTTGGAGCACGTTGACGAACCCCGCGCCGAAACCAAAGCGCAGGGTGATCTGTTCGACAGCCGCGGTCGTCAGTTACGCGGCTGGGCCAACAAGCTCATATGGGGAGACAACAAACTCATCCTGTCGTCTCTGAAGTCCGGCGCGTTGAGGCAGCAGATAGAGGATGCGGGTGGTCTCAAGTTGATTTATATCGATCCCCCCTTCGATGTGGGGGCGGATTTCAGCATGGATATCGAGATCGGCGGCGAAACCTTCCACAAAGAGGCCAACATTCTCGAACAGATCGCTTACAGGGATACATGGGGCCGCGGGGCTGACAGCTTCATCGCAATGATTTATGAGCGCCTGATTCTAATGCGCGATCTGCTGGCCGAAGACGGAAGCGTTTATTTGCACATGGCCCCGAATATGGCCCCATTCATAGAGGCGGCTATGAACGAGGTTTTCGGCAGTGACCGCGTTCTGGGCGCGATCGTCTGGCAGCGCGCGACCGCCCATGGCAACGTGGGAATCCGCTATGCCACCGTAACGGACCGAATCATCGTAGCCACAAGGTCAGAACGTTATGTCTGGTGTAGCCCCTACCAGCCCTATTCGAAGGACTACGTTGACAATCACTACGCGTCAGTCGAAGTCGAAACCGGCCGGCGCTTTACCTTGCGTGATGTCACCGCTCCCATGAGCCGCGCGTCAGCCAGCCAAATCTACGAGTGGAGGGGAGTGCGACCGGTCGGCTCACGTTGTTGGTCGTTCACTGAAAAGAGAATAACGGAGTTATTTGAGGCGGGAAAAATAGTGATGACCAGTGGCAAAATGCCGAGAATGAAACTCTATCTCGACGAAATGCCAGGCATCCCCGCAACTGACCTCTGGGACGATCTCTCGGCAGTCAACTCACAAGCTCGCGAAGATACACAATATCCAACCCAGAAACCCGAAGCCCTGCTCGAACGAATCATTGCAGCTAGCAGCAAACCGGGCGATCTTGTAGCCGACTTTTTCGTCGGCTCTGGCACCACCGCCGCCGTGGCCGAAAAACTCGGCCGCAAATGGATCGCCACCGACCTCGGTAAATTCGGCATTCACACGACCCGCAAACGTCTCATCGGTGTCCAACGCGAACTCAAAGCTGCAAACAAAGACTTTCGTGCCTTCGAAGTCCTTAACCTCGGCCGTTACGAACGCCAAGCCTACTTGAACGTCGGCGGGCGACTCACAAGCGCGCAAAAAACCCAGGCTCTCGCACAAAAAGAATCCGAATTCCACGAACTCATCCTGCGCGCCTACAAAGCCGCCCCTTTCGGCGGTCGCGAAGGAAATCCAACACAGGACGGCTTCTTCCACGGAGCGCGCAACGGCCGGCTTGTCGTCATCGGTCCCATTAACCTGCCCGTTGGCCGGCTCTTCGTCGAGGAAGTGATCACCGAATGCCGCAAACGCGGGGCCTCCCGCGCCGACATCCTCGCCTTCGAATTCGAAATGGGTCTGTTCCCTGCGGCACTCGAAGAAGCGCGCGGTAAGGGCATCGACCTTCTCCCCAAATATATTCCCGCCGAAGTCTTTGATAAGCGAGCAGTCGACAAAGGCCAGGTAGTCTTCCACGACATCAGCTTCGTCGAGGCCACTCCCCGCTATTTCCAAAAGGACAAGTTCGCTATCCAGATTGAACTCACCGATTTCTCCGTCTACTACTCGCAAGGCGCAGCCGAAGCCGCCATTGCAGCCATGAAAGAAGGCAAGAGCGAGGTCATCTGCGAACAGGGTCAGCTCTATAAAGTTGCCAAAGGTAAGGACGGCATCGTGAAGAAGGAACGTCTCACCAAGCACTGGACCGACTGGGTCGATTATTGGGCCGTTGACTTCGACTACATGAGCCGCAAGGAGATCATCAAGGTCCCGGCCAATTCCGGCTTTGGGCACATGGGATCGCTACCCGGCATCGAACCCGATCAGGCCGAGCTCCCCACCGGCGAATTCGAAGAGCGGTGGACCGGCGGCTTTATTTTCGAGAACGAATGGCAGAGCTTCCGTACCCGCCAACGTCGCGACCTTGAACTTATCACTGCCATTCACAACTATGACCGCCGCGGACGCTTCACCGTAGCCGTCAAAGTCATCGACATCTTCGGAAACGACACCATGACCCTCGTTCCCGTCAACGTCGGCTAAGTGATTCAACAAGTAACCTGTCATTCTCCAGTCACGCCCCAACCTCAACTGTCCGCCGAACCCCCTCAGCCACTTGCCGACCCACCCCCCAAACTCGCTCTCGCCCCGTGGTCTAACTAACTTAGAGGAATCACGAAAACCATGGCGTCCGACCCCGAAAGAAATTGGCTTCGTTCCGCACAATTCAGAATCGCCCTCCCGGTCTTGCTTCCTTTGCCCCCCTTGCGCCTTTGCGTGCCACCGCTTTCCCCTTGATATACTGACCACGCCCAACCCCATGCCCGCTCCCCACACCTTACCCGCCCTCCACAACGCCATGTGGCCGGGCCTCGTCGGCAAAGGTCCCGATTCCGAGCCCCCCATCGATCTCGACACCATGCTCGACATGACCGCCGCCGCCGAAGTCGATGGCACCCGTTTCGATGGAGCCGATCTCTTCCTCTCGCTCCCCCACACCGATATCGATTCCTCCGATGACGATCTCGCGCGCCTCGCCGATAAGCTGAACGCGCACCATCTCCGCGCCGGGTCCCTCGTCGCCCCCGTCTGGCCCGCTACCGGAGGCGGCTCCGCCATGGGCGATGACGAAGAGCGCGCCCGCTTCCTCACCCAGGTCCGCAAAGCCTGCCGCATCGGCAATAAGCTGCGCGATCTCGGCGTCCGCAAATATGGCGTCATCCGCATCGATTCCGCCGCCAGCCCCGCCGATTGGATCAAGGACCCCGCCGCAAACACCAAGCGCATCGCCCAGACTTTTCGCGAAGCCGGCGCCATCGCCGAGGGCGCGGGGGAACGTCTCGCCGCCGAAGGCGAAATCTGCTGGGGAGCCATGCATAGCTGGCGCCGCAACGTCGAGCTGCTCGAACAGGTCGGCATGCCCAAGACCGTCGGATTCCAGGCCGACATGGCCCACACCATGCTCTTCACCATGGGTTACAACGCCCCCGAAGATCGCCTGCTGCCCGAGGATTTCGATTGGTCCCAGGGCGATCGCCTCGCCGCCGCCTACCGCGAAATGGCCCGCGCCCTCCGCCCCTGGACTTTCGATTTCCACGTCGCCCAGAACGATGGCACCGTGAAGGGTTCCGGATCGCATGACATTACCGGCCACCACTGCCAGCCCTTGGATCCGAACGGCAAGCTCGACATCGTGCGCGACGCCGGAGCCTGGATGCGCGACGATTCCGGTCAGCCCACCCGCGCCTTCGCCCACATCTGTTGGGACGGCTGCATGTTCCCCAACTCCGTCATGACCAACCCCAAAACCTGGACCGACGTACTCCGCGTGATGATCGCCGTCCGCGACGCCCACGGCTGGAACTAACAGAAATGAAACCCCTCAACATCGCCATCATCGGCTGCGGCTTCATGGGCCGCACCCACTCCAACGCCTTCCGCACCGCGCCCAACTTCTTCAACCTGCCCTTCACCCCGGTTCTCAAAACCATCTGCGCCCGCTCCGGTGATCGCGCCAAATCCTTCGCCGCCCAATGGGGCTACGAATCCTTCGAAACCGATTGGCGCAAGGTCGTCGATTCCAAGGACATCGATCTAATCGACATCGCCAGCCCCAACGACACGCACTTCGAGATCGCCATCGCCGCCGCCAAGGCCGGCAAGATGGTGATGTGCGAAAAGCCGCTCGGCCGCAATCCCGCCGAATCCGAAGCCATGGTCAAGGCCGTCGAAGACGCCGGCGTCGCCAACATGGTCTGGTATAACTACCGCCGCGTTCCCGCCGTCACCATGGCCAAGCAGTTGATCGATGAAGGCCGCCTCGGCCGCATCTTTCATTACCGCACCGTCTTCCTGCAGGATTGGACCATCTCGAGCGAGCTCCCGCAGGGTGGGGAAGGTCTCTGGCGGCTTGATGCCAGCGTCGCTGGCAGCGGTGTCACCGGCGACCTCCTCGCGCACAACATCGATACCGCCATGTGGCTCAACGGCCCCATCGACGAAGTCACCGGCATGACCGAGACCTTCATCAAGAGCCGCAAACACACGCTCACCGGCAAGAATGAACCCGTGCTTATCGATGACGCCAGCGCCTTCCTCGCGCGGTTCAAGAACGGCTCTCTCGCGACCTTCGAGGCCACCCGCTACGCTCGCGGGCACAAGGCCCTCTACACCTTCGAGATCAACGGCGAGCACGCCAGCATCAAGTGGGATCTTCACGATCTCCACCGCCTCGAATATTTCGACCACCGCGATGAAGGCAAGCTCCGCGGCTGGCGCAGCATCCACATCACCGATTCCGACCAGCCGTATATGAAACATTGGTGGGTCCCCGGCCTGCAGATCGGCTACGAGCACTCCTTCGTGCACCAGGCCGCCGACTTCCTGATGGCGCTCGGCGAGGGCAAGTCCGCATCGCCCACCTTTGCCGACGCGCTCAAAACCGACTACGTCACCAGCGCCGTGCTCGAGTCCGCCGCCAATCGGAGCTGGGTAAAAGTGAGGACTCTATGAACATCCGATCGATCGTAATTCCGCTGTTTTTGACCGCCGGTCTGCACGCCCAAGTCCCGCCGCTCGAAGAGTCCGGATTCACTCCCATATTCGATGGCTCCTCGATGAAGTCCTGGGACTGCGATCCGAATTTCTGGCGCGTCGAAGGCGGCGAGATCATCGGCGAAACTCAGCCCGACCACCAGCCCAAGCAGAATATCTTCTGCATCTGGAAAGGCGGCTCGCCCGCCAACTTCGAGCTCAAGATGCAGTACAAGCTCACCGGCGAAACAGGCAACAGCGGAATCCAATACCGCAGCGTCGAGTTGCCCAGCGTCGCCAAATGGGTGATGAAAGGCTATCAGGCCGACATCGACGGCATGCAGCAATATACCGGTCAGATCTACGAAGAGCGCGGCCGCGGCTTCCTCGCCCTGCGCGGCCAGGTTGCCTACGTGCCAGACGGCAAAAAGGTCGGCGCGATTGGTTCCACCGGCGATGATCTCAAAAGCATTATCAAAGAGAACGACTGGAACGATCTCGACATCATCGCGCGCGGCAACACCATCGTGCAGTTAATCAACGGTCGCGTGATGTGCGTGTTGATCGATGACGACAAAGCCAACCGCAAAATGGATGGCGAAATCGGCATCCAGCTTCACGTCACCAAAGCCGCGATGAAGATCGAGACCCGCAACATCCGCATCAAGACCTTTTAGTCCAATGGTGGTGCCTTCTTTTTTACCAAATTGCCTGGCAGCGGCATTGAATTCGATCTGCCGCTCCTCGGATACTTTTCACGAAAACCGGAGCTAGGCGCGGGGATCAATCCCGATATAATGGAATCGCGGACGCGGGAAGATATTGCGACGGGAGCCGACCCGGCGATGTCGGTGGCGATCGATTGGATTACTCACCGTTAATGTCGCGCTGTACATAAACTCCCGAAATCCACCTCACAACGGCGGGCGAATGTACTTTGTACCGGGCTGTTGATCAACATCGCAAGAGCGTCTAGTCTTACGTGACGCGCGTTCCGGAAACTTGAATGTAGACTGGCTAAGGACAGGGTGCCTCTACATCCCGCATGCTCTCCGCCTGATCCTATGCAGGCCACTCGGCAAACGCGATGAGAGATCATCGCCTTCCGGGAAATCCTATCGTCCCGGAACACCCATCCAGTTGCGCGTGAGCAGATCGCTCATCGTCAACAAGAGCATAATCGCCAGCCAGAACACTCCGGCGGCGACGATCATCTTGGTCAGCTTGGTGCTGTAATGGACGTGCATGAAGCTAAAAACGGCAGTTAACCGGTAGTTGGGGCGAGCCGGGGAGTGCTGCCGAGTATCTTTCCGCAGAGGAAATATTGGAAAGCTGCGCTGAGGATGAGGCGCCATTTTGTAGTTTGCGTCAACTGCTCCGCAAAGGCTTTTTGTTTGATTTTCCGGAGCAGCCCGCTCACTTTTTCCAACGCTTTGGTGATCAATGCCGCCATCGAATGCGTACTGGTGACCTCCACCGTTGTCTGGTTGGCGTGCCGGGTCATCCGGGCGATTCCCTGCAAAGCCAGTGGTCGTGAAGTGATCGCCTCGGCATGCTTGTCCGGGATGCCCAGCCGCATGAAAATCGTCCACCAGTTGTAGATCAGGGCCGTAATTCGCGCCATGAGCTGGCAGCGCTTCTGATCCTGCCATCTCCTCCCCCAGAAACCGCCCTTCATGCCGTACCGCGATGCTTCCGTCGAGGCGAGCCTCGACCCGCAGGAATTGACCTTTCATGCCGGCGCTTACACTGGCCTTGCCGATCTGATACCGCTGGCCGCGGAACTGGATGGTGTAATCGCTGTTCACCCTGCGCGGTTCGACGTGGCTCAGCGAACTGGCTAGATCGTGCAGTTCCGTTAACGGCCGGTGAGCATCGGTCGGGTTGGCCGGTGCCAACGTAAAACGCTCGTTCCAATCTGGAAGAAAATGATCCTCCAAATACGCGTTCGCCTGCTCAATCGTCGTGACTCCGGCCAGGCGCAATTCTTTCACCAGCCGATCTTGCAAGGTTTGAAAACATCGTTCCGATTCGCCCCTTCGCTTGTGGGCTGTGCGCAGTACAGCGATGGATTCCCAGTTCAGCCAGAGCCCGTGTAATTTGCGTGGGAGCCATAACTTCATCGTCGCGGCCGGTCGGCCGCTTTGGCGTCGTCTCGAACATTCCCGCTTTATCCGTATAGAACTCCAAAAGGGCGCCCGTATCGGACCAAGTACACCGGACCACACGCATGTTCTCTTCGGCACTATCGTGCAATGCAAACCGCCCGACCAGACGACTGGTGGCATCGTCGATCATCGCGATTAGATACAGACGTTCGCCGCGCCCTTCCAGCCAGTCGTGCGCGCTGGTGTCCCATTGCACCAATTCTCCGCTGCAGTGCCGCCGCTCCCGCCACTGATGCAAGCCGCGGACTCGCCGCGGTTGGCTCTCCCATAGCCCCTCCGCGGTCATCCACTTCCTCACCGTGTCGCGCCCCACCTGCACATCCAAGTTGCGAGCCAGATGTTCTGCCGCAAACGTCGGCCCGAAATCCAGGCACTCCGCTTTACCCAACTCTGCGAGGCAACGTTTCGCCACCTCCTCGCTGACCCGACGGTTCGCTTGTCGTCCTGTCAATCCGTGAACGACGGCTCGATCCCCTTCCAGTTTCAGTTTCCCCAGTAGCCGCCGTACCTGCCGAACGCTCATTTTCAGTTGCTCTCCCGCCTGTTTCTGTGTGATCTGTCCCTTGCTGGTTTCATGCAGAACCTTTAACCGGTCCCGCTCTTTTTGCCCCATTTCGAATCTGTCCTCTGCCATCCCTCTCAGAATCTGTCAAGAGGACATTTCTACTTCGCGCTATGAGGACATTTCTACGTCGCAGCGACACTTCGATTGAGAATCTGCTGCACCTGCTCGGGGAGTGATAACCTGACGGGCAGGAGAACCCGATGAGCCTCTCTCGCAGAACTTTCCTTGGAACCGCCGCAGCCGGGACGCTGGCGGCTGCCAACACCGCCGACAAATCGAACGCTCTCCCAACCCGCGTACTCGGCCGCACCGGCGCGCGCGTTTCCATTCTCGCGATGGGCGGTGGCAGCCGCTTCCTCATGTATAAGGATGAAGAGCTGGCGTTGCAAGCACTCAACCGCGCCTTCGATCTCGGCATCACTTACATGGACACCGCTTACGGCTATGGCAACGGCAAAAGCGAGGAGCGCGTCGGCAAGGTGATGAAGGAGCGCCGCAAGGGAATTTTCCTGGCGACAAAGATCAATAAGCGCAAAGGCGACGAAGCGCAACGCGTGCTCGAAGGAAGTCTCAAGCGGCTCCAGACCGATCAGGTGGATCTGATCCACATCCACTCGCTGACCGACGCCGACGACCTGAAATCCATCGAAGCACCCGACGGCGTGCTCGCGGTTCTGCTGAAATTGCGCGAGCAGAAGGTGACGCGTTTCATCGGGATCACCAGCCATACGGACCCCACCGTGCTGCGCACCGCGCTCGAACGCCACGACTTCGATTGCACGCAGATGGCGCTGAACGCCGCGATGGCCGGCATGCGCGACGGCAACGGCGGTATGGCGATCAACGAGAAGATGATCCCCAGTTTCGAGACCATCGCGCTTCCGATGGCGAATCAGAAGAAGATGGGCGTGATCGCGATGAAGGTCTTCGCGCAAGAGGCGCTGGTGGGCCAAGTGCCCGCGGAGAAACTGCTCTACTACTCGCTCTCATTGCCGGTGACGCTGGCGGTGACGGGAATGCCGAAGCTGGAGTTGATCGAAGAGAATACACGCATGGCTCGCGCGTTTCGGCCGCTCCCGAAGGAAGAGATGCAGGAGTTGTCGCAGAAGCTGGCGGCGCGCAATAAGGCCGCGTTGGACCGGCACTTCGCCAATCACATCGACGCCTAAGAAGACTAAGATAACTTTGGAGCTTCCAGCCCTCTCGCCATCATTCGACGCTTACCGCTTCAGCCCGCCGCACCCGAAGTCTTACTTCCACGCGCGATCCGAGTCGGTTGAGTATCGATATCAAGCGATCGACAGTGAACCGGCCCAGATCCGCGTTGCGGATGCGTGAAAAGTCGGCCGCCGCGAGAACCGCCTTGAACTGCTCGGCATCCGCGTTCTTGTGTCCAAGGTCGCGGAAAACATTTCCCGTCCCGTGTACCACTTCTAACTTCTCGCCTTTCATCGCAACATCTGCTTCAGTCGAGTCCGAGGTGTCATGGTTTCGCGTTCCCGCTATCTCACCTATACATTGTTGTCACATTTGACAACTTATGTCAGGTAAGGCGGCGCCTTCGCCCGAATGTACCGCTTCGCGCCCTTTGCGCTTTTGCGCGCCAGCCTTTGAACCTACTCCCCTAATTCAGCAGTTTCCCCCCGCCCTGCCTTAGATACGCCGGCGTATCCAAATCATCCGCATCGAACAGCACCGCCTCCGGCTCCGCCGCAACGGCAATCACCGGCTCAGGCTCAGGCACCGTCTGCGCCACCGTCGGCAGCGTCTCACTCATGAACTGCGTCGGCCGCGCGGCTTCCACGAAAATGTGAGCCGGCTCTTCCACCGCAAAGCCTGTCGCGATCACCGTGATTTTCACCGCATCGCCCATGCTCTCGTTTGTCGTTACGCCGAAGTTGATCTGCAGGTCGTCGCAATCGGCCGCCTCGCGAATAATGGTGCATGCCTCGTTCACCTCGTGCAGCCCCAACTCGCCCGAACCCGTGATATTGATTAACACCCGCCGCGATCCCGCAATCTTGGTGTCTTCCAGCAGCGGGCAATTGATTGCCAGCCGCGCCGCTTCCGCCGCCGCATTTTCGCCATGCGCCGTGGCCGTACCCATCATCGCGTGGCCCATCCCGACCATAGTCGCCCGGATATCCGAGAAATCGAGATTGATCATCCCCGGCGTCAGAATGATGTCGCTGATGCCCTGCACCGCCTGCCGCAGAATGTCGTCGGCCATGCTGAAAGCTTTGGTAACACTGGTGCCGCGCGGCGCAATTGCCAGCAGCCGGTCGTTCGGAATCGTGATCAGCGTATCCACCGACCCTGCCAGATCGCGCAGGCTCTGCTCGGCTTGCCGCATGCGCTTGGCGCCCTCGAACTTGAACGGCTTGGTCACCACCGCGATGGTCAGGGCGTCCAACTCTTTTGCCAGCGATGCGACGACCGGGGCCGCGCCCGCGCCCGTTCCGCCACCCAGCCCAGCGGTGACGAACACCATGTCCGCGCCCTGCAGCAACTCCAGAATTCGCTCGGTATCTTCCAACGCCGCGCGACGCCCCACCGCCGGGTCCGACCCCGCCCCCAGGCCGCCCGTGATCTTCGCGCCGATTTGAATCTTGCTCGCCACCGGGGAACTCGCCAGCGCCTGGATGTCCGTGTTCATCACATGAAACTCCACGCCTTCAAGGCCCTCCTGCAACATGCGAGCCACGGCATTCGATCCGCCGCCGCCCACGCCAATCACCTTGATGCGCGCGCCCAAACGCGCATCGTCCTGCAGCTCGTATTTGTGATCGATCAGTGACATTCTCGTTCCCTCCCCCGCGCCTATCGCAAGATTCTTCCCAACAACCCGATCGATTGGCGTTCCAGATCGACCTGAGTCCGCAGCCGCGCCGAATACATCGCCAGCCCCGCGCACGCGCTCCACGAGGGGTCGTTCAACTCTTCTGGCCAGTCGCAAATTCCGACCGGTAGCCCAATCCGCGCCTGGCAATCGAGCACGCGCTCGGCGATGTCGCACATGCCGTAGAGCCGCGCGCCGGCGCCCGCAAGCACCAGGCCGCTCGTCAGAGAGCGTTCCATGCCCACCCGCGAAAGCTCATGCGCCACCATGCGAAACAGTTCTTCCGCGCGGATCTCAATGGTCTCGTTGATCCTTCGCCGCGATGCTTCGCGCGGCTCGCGCCGTTCGTTCATCGGCAGCTCGATGAAGCTGTTGGAAGACGTGTGCGCCGCCACCGCGCTGCCGTAAACTTCCTTCACCAGGACAGCGTCGTCATAACTGAGCCGCAGGAAGTGCGCCAGATCGCGCGTGAAGTGGTCGCCGCAGATCGGCAGACTGGTAGCAAGCTGAAGCGCGTCGCCGTAGTACACCACCAGGTCGGTCGAATGTGCCCCGATATCGACGAGCGCCAAACCTTCGCGGCGATCGTCCGGCAGCACCGACGCATAACATGCAGCCAGCGCCTCGAACACCGATTCATCCACGCCGAGGTGCGCCTGGTTCACCGCGCCGATCAGACTCGTGTGCTCCTGCGTCGAGACGGTGATCACGTGCGCGTTGGCTTCGATGCACGATGCCAGCATCTTGCGCGGATCGCGATGGCCCGGATGGTCGTCCACCACGAAGTCCTGCGGAAAGAGCTGGAGGATCATGCGATCTTCCTGCAGCGCCGGCCGCGATGCCCGTTCGAGCGAGCGTTTCACATCGCGCTGTTCGATCTCGCGCGGACGCCCCAGCTCAATCCGGCTGCGCGTGTTCGCTCCGCGCACGGTAACGCCGCCGCAGCCCACCGTAACGGTCTCGACGGGGTACCGCGCCATCGCTTCGGCCTGCTGCACCGTTTGCAGAATGCACGCCGTAACGGCCTGGTGGTCGGCGATGCGGCTCTTCTTCCAGCCCACCGATGGCGTATCGCCGTAACCGAGGAATCGCAGACGCGATTCTTCGAGCGTGAGAATAACGCAGCGTGTATGAGTGCTTCCCGCATCCAATCCGACGGCGAGAAATGGCTTTTGATTCATGAGTCCCTACTTCGTAATAATCCGGTTATCCATCCGTAGATCAAACACTGAAACGTCTCCTGAACTCTTGCGGATCTCAGGATAATTGGTAACAAAATTCTGGTAACGCTGCGCGAAATTTTGGTCGCCCATCCACAGCTCGATGGCGCGGCCTTCAATCTGGGTGATCAGCCGCACGTCCTCGATGCTCGACATATTAATCTCCGACACCGAACTCGCCGCGGCCGGCCCGATCTCAATCAGAGTGCGGAGCATGGCTCGCACGCGGTCGCGCCGGTCGGCTTCGCTCTGCTCTTCGGTAATGCCGCTGATCACCGGAAAATGGAAGCGCGTCTTGGCGGGCGGCGAGAGCAGCACGCCATCCGCATCGATCAACGCGAATCGCGACTGGCCGCTGCTGCCGATCTGCAGGTTCACGAAGGCGACAGGCTTGCGTTCACGGATCTCCGCAATCACGCGGTTCGGCCAGACGCGCATGAGCGAAGCGTCTTCCACCCAGTCAATCGCCAGCAGGCGCCGGCGCCGCTCGGCGAGCGGAAGATGGAAAATGCTGCTGCCGAAATCGGCCGCGAATGCCTGCTGAATGCGGCTGCGGCTTGAGTACACCGCGCCATGCACGGAAAGCCCCTGCCCCTCGCGATCGAGCGATGCTCCATATTGCGGCGGTGGCAGGCGGAAGCGCGCGTCGGTTAACAGGAAGTGACGTACGTAGTTCACCGCAACGGCCCCGGCCACCAGCACCGCGCAACCCGCGGCCGCCCGCAACCACAGCCCCCACCGGATTTTTTCGGCTTTCGGTTCGCGCGGCATAATCAGCCCCTGTGCCTGAGGCCCTCCAGAATCTGCTCGCCGGCCTGAGAGACGCTGCCCGCGCCGAGCGTGATCGCCATGTCGCCCGGTTGCACCGCCGCGAGGACCGCCTCGACGCCCTTGGCCAGCGTGCCGACGTACTCCGCCGAACGGTGTCCGAACTGCCGGATGCGCTCGACCAGGGCCTCAGACGTGACGCCCTCAATCGGGCGCTCCGATGCGGCGTAGATATCCATCACGAACAGCTTATCGGCTTCGTGAAAGGCACTCGCGAACTCATCCATCAAGTGCTGCGTGCGCGTGTAGCGATGCGGCTGGAACAGCACGATCACGCGCGCATCGGTACACGTGCGAGCCGCCGCTAACGTCGCGCGGATCTCGGTGGGATGGTGCCCGTAATCGTCCACCACCGACACGCCGGCTTCCGTGCCGCGCAGTTGAAAACGCCGGTCGACGCCGCTGAAAAGCTCCAGTCCGGCGCGGATCATATCCGGCCGCACTCCCAGTTCATGCGCTACCGCGATGGCCGCCGTTGCATTCAGAACATTGTGCTCGCCCGGAATTCGCAAATGCAACTCGCCGAAATCCGTGTCGCGCGACCGCACCCGAAAGAGCGATGCATAAGGGCCGCACTTCACATCGCTGGCTTGAAAGTCCGCCTGCGCGCTGCGTCCGTAAGTGATGGTCCGCCGCGTCACCTTCGGCAGAATGCTTTGCACGTTCTCGTCGTCAATACACACGATCGCCGCGCCGTAGAAAGGCACCTTGTTGACGAAGTCGATAAATGATGCGCGGATGTCGTCAAGCGAAGAATAGGTATCCAGATGCTCGCGATCAATGTTCGTCACGATGGCCAGAATCGGAGCAAGCTTCAGAAATGAGCGGTCGCTTTCGTCCGACTCGACGACGAGCAGATCGCTGCGACCGACGCGCGCGTTAGTGCCGCCCATCGCCGCAACCTTGCCGCCGACTACAACCGTGGGGTCGAGACCCGCGTGATTCAGCACTGTCGCCGTAATTGAGGTGGTGGTCGTCTTGCCGTGGCTGCCCGCGATGGCGATGCCGTATTTCAGCCGCATCAACTCGGCCAGTAACTCGCCGCGCGGAATTACGGGAATCTGCAGACGGCGCGCTTCCTGGACTTCCGGATTCTGCTCTTCCACGGCGGAACTTACTACCAATGCCTTCGCGCCGGCAACATTCGCAGCGTCATGCCCCTCGTACACCTTCGCGCCTAGAGCAACCAGGTGCTCCGTGGTGGGCGATAACTTCAGGTCGGAGCCCGAGATGGTGTAACCGAGGTTCAGCAACACCTCGGCGATGCCGCTCATCCCGATTCCACCTATCCCCGCGAAATGTAAGTGCTGCTTCCGAAAAAACATTTCCTTAGTGTATTGTTTCGGCTGTACTAACTTGTGTCAATGGTGTTTCTCAGAAACCTTGGCAATTCCCGTTAATATTTTGGCCGCACGCTGTGCCGCGCCCGGATGCGCCAGCTTCGCCGCCAGTTCGCTCATCCGCGACAGTGCGGAATAATCCGCCATGAGCTCCTTCACTGTTGCGAAGAACTTCTCGCCGGTCCACTCCTTGTCGAGAGAAAGCCTTGCCGCGCCCGCGCGTTCGAAAGCTTCCGCATTCCGAAGCTGGTGATGGTCGGCCGCAAACGGAAACGGGACCAGCACCGAGGGCTTCGCCGCCGCCGCCAATTCCGCTACCGCTCCAGCGCCCGAGCGGCAGACCACCAAGTCGGCTTGCGCGAACGCACCGGGCATGTCTTCGATGAAAGGACGAATCTCACCCGCCACGCCGCTGCCCGCGAACTCGCTTTCGAGCGCCGCAAAAGCCGCCGTGCCCGTCTGATGAATGAAACGCACCGGCAGATTTGCGGTGCGGAACAGCGGCCAGCTCTGCTCCGCGGCTTGGTTCAATGTCCGCGATCCCTGGCTCCCGCCGGTAATCAAAATCGTAAACTTGTCGTCCGGCACCTTCGCGGGAAGATTGAAAAACTCCTCGCGCACTGGCAGTCCGGTCACATCCGTGCGACCTCTAGGGAAGTACCGGCTCGTCTCCGGGAAGCTGACGAGCGCGCGCGAGACGAATCGGGCGATCCGGCGGTTCGTAATTCCCGGCACCGCATTCGGCTCCATCACCACCACCGGGATTTTTCGCCACAGCGCCGCCAGTACGGTCGGGCCCGCCACATATCCGCCCATGCTGAATACGGCCGCGGGCGGATCGATCGCGAAGGCTCGTGCTCTCGCGCGCGTGCTCGCGGCAAGCTGCCGGATGCTCGTCAACCGCTGCGTCGCCGTAACGTTCTTCAATCCGCCGATCTCGATCTTCTCCAACGCGAAGCCTGCCTGCGGCACCAGCCGCGCTTCCACGCCGCGCTCCGTCCCGACGAATGTGGCTTCGTGTCCCATCTTTCGCAATTCCCGCGCCACCGCCAGTGCCGGAATCACGTGTCCACCCGTGCCCCCGCCGGCCATGACGAAGTGCAACTTATCCGGCATGCTCGGAAACGTTCAGCAGAAGCCCGAGCGACGTCAGTGTGCTCAGCAGCGAACTGCCTCCGAAGCTGATCATCGGCAGCGGGATTCCCTTGGTCGGCATCATCCCTAACACCACGCTCATATTCATGAATCCCTGAACTACCAGCACCGTCGTGACCCCTAACGCGAGATAGCGGCCGAAATCATCCGGAATCAAAATCGTCGTGCGAATGCCGCGCCAAAGAATCACGCCGAAGGCAAGCAGCACCCCGATCGAACCGATCAGACCGAACTCCTCGCTGACCACCGCGTAGATGAAATCCGTATGCGCTTCCGGAAGATACAGGAGCTTTTGGCGTCCCTGCATCAGCCCCTGGCCGGTTACGCCGCCGGCGCCCACGGCAATCTTGGATTGGTCGCCCTGGTAACTGGTGTCCTTCGTGACCAGCGATTTCTTCAGATATTCCTTCACGCGCCCCTGCGGATCGAAGTGCTGAACGATATTGAACTGCGGATCGATGTACCCTACAACGCGCGCCAGACGGTACGGCTTCGACGCGACCGCATATACTACACCGAGCATTGCGATCACCAGCGCGATCAGACAGTAGCGCCACTCCAGGCCCGCGACAAAAAACACCGTTGCCGCCGTCGCCATCAGCACCACCGCCGTCCCGAGATCCGCCACTACTACGCCGACGGTGACTAACCCCACCGCCATCGCGGCCGGAATCAGCGTGTGCTTGTTGTTGATTGCGCGCGATCGCAGCGCGAGAAAGTACGCCAGAAAAACCACCAGTGCGGGCTTGGCGAGTTCCGAGGGCTGCACGCCGACGAACCCAAGCCGGATCCAGCGGTGCTGCTTGCCGTCGATTAAGTATACGGCGAACAACAATATCAGCACCAGCCCGATCGCCGCGAACGCGAAGCCCGGATGTTGCAGCTTGCGATAGTGCGTGCGCTTGATCAGCATCATGATCGAGACCGCGGTGAATACCCAGAAGATCTGCCGGAAAACGAAGTAGTAGCTGGACCCGAATTTCAGTTCCGCCATCACCGACGAGGCGCTGTAAATCATCAGCGCGCCGAAAAAAACCATCGCAATGATGGTTGTAAAGAGTATCCAGTCAGTTCTGAGTCGCTGCGCCATGGGCACCGTCCTTCAATCCGCGCACCAGTTCTTTGAAGGTCTGGCCGCGGTGTTCGTAACTCTTGAATTGATCGAAACTCGCGCACGCCGGAGCGAGCAGCACCGTGTCGCCGGGCTGCGCTTGCTGGGATGCCGTCATCACCGCGTGCTCCAGCGTGCCCGCGGCAATCAATGGAACCGCGCCGTGCAATTGGTCCGTGATGATATTCGCGGCCGCGCCGATCGCCAGCGCCGCTTTCGCTTTCTGCGCCAGCGGATCGCGCAACACGGTGTAGTCGCTGCCCTTATCTTTGCCGCCGAGGATCACCCAAAGCCCGCGGTCAAATGAATCGAGCGCCTTCAACGTCGCATCCACGCTCGTCGCTTTGGAGTCATTGTAGTAGTCGACGCCGTTCACATTGCGGACGAATTCAAGCCGGTGTTCCACCGCTTTGAACGTTCGCACCGCAGCCGCAATCTCCGGCAGCGGAACGCCTGCGATGTGCACCGCGCCCGCCGCCGCCATCACGTTCTCCAGATTGTGCCGGCCTCGAATCGGAACATCGGGGACGCCCATCAATTTTTCGCCGCCCATCCAGAGTGCGTCGTTCTCCAGATACCATCCCGGACCTCCTGCGACCGCACTGCTGAACCAGATCTTTCGTGCCTCGCTCAACTCGCCGAATGCCCGGCAGTTCGCGTCCTCGGCATTCAATACAGCGGTGTCGGTCGCCCGCTGCAGACGGAACAGATTCCCCTTGGCGTTCGCGTAATTCTCAAAAGTGTGGTGCCGGTCCAGATGATTCTGCGTCACGTTCAACCCGACCGCAATGTTCGCGCGAAATGTCCGGATGGTCTCCAATTGAAAACTCGACAACTCCAGCACGTTCCATTGATCCAGCCGCGAAGTCTCCACGATCGCCGAAACCGCCGTCCCGATATTGCCGCCAACCTGCGCCGGAACGCCCGCCGATTTCAGAATGTGCCCCACCAGCGCGGTCGTCGTCGTCTTTCCGTTCGATCCGGTAATGCCGATCGTCGGGCCTTGCAGATACGGCGACGCCAGTTCCACTTCGCCGATCACCCGCGCTCCATGCGCGCGCGGTTCATCCAATTCCGGCTTGTCGTACGGCACGCCCGGTGAAAGCACGATCAGATGGAAACTGCCCCACTCCAAACTGGCTTCCGGCTCGAACGGCACGCGCAATCTCGACAGCAAGGACGCGGCGGCCGGAAGGCTTTCAATCGGTTTCGCATCCGTCGCCCACACGTCTTCGCCATGCTTCTTCAGCAACTCCACGCTGGCCAGACCCGACTTCTCCATCCCCACCACCAGCGCCTTCATCTGAGTTTCAGCGTGGTGAGCGCGAACAGCGCCATCACCAGGCCCACGATCCAGAACCGCACGATGATCTTCGATTCCGACCAGCCGAGCGCCTCGAAATGATGATGCAGTGGCGCCATTTTGAAGATGCGTTTCTTGCGAAGCTTGTAGCTGCCCACCTGCAAAATCACCGACAGACCTTCGAGCACGAACATTCCGCCGATGAAGAGCAGCAGCACTTCCTGCTTGATCAGCACCGCCACGACGCCCATCGCACCGCCGAGCGATAGCGAGCCCACATCGCCCATGAAGATGTCCGCCGGGTGCGCGTTCCACCAGAGGAACCCGATGCACGCGCCCGTCATCGATCCGCAAAAAATCGTCAGCTCCGCGGTGCGTGGATTGCGCGCGAGCTGCAGATACGCCGCAAACTCGCGATGCCCGCCGGCGTACGTCAGCACGGTCAACGCGCCCGCGGCAATCACCATCAATCCGATCGCCAGGCCATCCAAACCGTCGGTCAGATTCACCGTATTCGACGACCCTACCACCACAATCAGGACGAATAGAAAAAAGAACACGAACGCGAACGGATACGTGAACGGATTGTCCAGCAGCGAGTGAATCAGAAGATCGGGCTGAAAGGTTTTGACGAACGGGATGTTGATGTTCGTCGAGTAGTTGTTATACGCCGCCATGCCCACCAGGCCTGCCGTAAACACTGCTGCCACCACGCTCTGCAGACCGAATTTCTGCCGCGCCGTCAATCCGAGATTCCGCTTCTTGCGGATCTTGGCGTAGTCGTCGATGAAGCCGATGGCCGCAAAACTCAACAGGCCCAAAATGGCGATCCACACATAGATGTAGCGCAGGTCCGCCCACAGCAGCGTCGGGATCACGATCGAGATGACGATCAGCACTCCGCCCATCGTGGGAGTGCCGGCCTTCTTCTGGTGCGACTTGGGCCCGTCCTCGCGAATCTGCTGCCCGATCTGAAATTCGCGCAGCTTCGAAATCAGCCACGGCCCCAGCGCCACGCACAGAAACATCGCCGTGATACCGGCGAAAGCGCAGCGAAACGTCACGAACCGGAACACCCGGAACGGGCTCACCATCGGAAACAGCCGCTCGTAAAGAAGGTAGTACAGCATTAGTTCGGAACCTCGCTCAATCGACGCAGCGCGCGTTCCACCTGAACGCCGCGCGACCCCTTAAACAAGATCGCATCTCCGGGCTTCGCCAATTCTCGGGCCAGGTCGCCCGCCGGTTCCGGGTCCTCAAAAAAGTACGCGGCGCTTCCCGACAGTCCCGCCTTCACAGCCTCATCGACCATGAGGCGTGCCGCGCCGCGTATTCCAATAAGGACATCCAATCCCTGTTCCGCGACATACCGTCCGACCTCGCGGTGCAGAGCCTCGGCCGAAGGGCCAAGTTCACGCATCTCCCCCAGAACGGCGAAGCGGCGCGCGGCAGGCGTCGACCGCAGCACGTCCACCATCGCCTTCACAGCTTCCGGGTTGGAGTTGTAGCTATCGTCTAAAATCGTGATCCCGTTAATTTCGGATCTTGCGCCGCGCATCTTGCCGGGCGCTAGTGTTCGGATCGCATCGCGCAATTGCTCCGCTGGAATTCCGAAGACGCGCGCGGTCGCGATACCCGCCAGAACATTTGAAAGTCCGTGGCGGCCGGTAAGTGGAGTTTCGAGCGCGACACCATCGCACGTAAACCGCGTGCCGTTCGAATCCATTTCGATATCGTGAGCGCGCACGTCCGCCATGTCGCTGACTCCGAACGTGACGACGGGGCCGCGGTGCTTCTTGCGAAAATCCAGCACACGCGAATCGTCAGCGTTCAGCACCGCCGTGCCGCCGTCGACCAGCCCTTCGATCAGTTCGCGCTTCGCCGCGGCAATTCCGTCGATGCAGCCGAAGTTTTCAACATGCGCATAACCCACGTTGGTTACCACACCGACCTGTGGCTGGGCGATGCGCGCGAGCTCACGAATTTCGCCCGCGTGGTTCATCCCCATTTCGAGCACCGCAACTTTGCAATCGTCCGGGAGCCGCAGAATCGAGAGCGGGACGCCGACGTGGTTATTGAAATTCCCGATCGTCTTGCCGACGGCCAGTTCGGAACTCAACACCGTCGCGATCACGTCCTTCGTGGTTGTTTTTCCAGCGCTGCCGGTAACTCCGACAACACTGCCGCCCCATTGCTCTCGCGCGGTCATTGCGATACGCCGCAGTTCCACAAGTGTGTCGGCAACCACATGCAAGGGCCCTTGCGCCGGAATCGCATGATCGGCGACTACACCCACGGCGCCCTTCTCCCAGGCGATATCGGCGAAATCGTGACCATCGTGAATTGGACCGCGCAACGCAAAATATAGGTCGCGCGGCTGCAGCGTCCGGGTGTCGATACTCCAACCCTCCACCGCGCCGAAACCTTCCGCCGTCAGATCCACCCGCACGTCAGCTCTTGTCGTAACCAATTCCGCGAAGCACGTCGCGCGCCATGGCGCGGTCGTCGAAGTCAATGGTCCTGTCTTTCAAAACTTGATACGTCTCATGCCCCTTGCCCGCGAGGATCACGAAATCACCCGGCAGCGCGGCCTCGATGGCGCGACGGATCGCCTGTGCCCGGTCCGGTTCAACCATCAAAGGCGTATCCGTCCGGCGAAGCCCCACCATCACGTCGTTCATAATCTGTAGCGGATCTTCCGATCGCGGGTTGTCGCTGGTCAGAATGACCAGGTCGCTCAACTCGCCCGCCACCGCCCCCATCATCGGACGCTTGGTGCGATCGCGATCTCCGCCGCATCCGAACATGGTGATCACCCGCTTGGGCTGCAATGCGCGAGCGACCGTGATCGCATTTCGCAGCGCATCATCGGTGTGCGAATAATCCACCACCACGGTGAACGGCTGCCCCCGGTCGACTCGCTCGAAGCGTCCCGGAATTCCCGCGCACTGTGCCACTCCGGTCGCGATCGTCTCTAGCGGCAATTGAAAACTCAAGCCCGTCGCCACCGCCGCCAGAATGTTATACACGTTGAACCGGCCAATCAGCGGCGACTCAATTGACAGCCGCAATTTACCGTACGCCACCTCAAATTTCAGCCCCTGGAACGTCGATGTGATCCGTTGGGCGCGCACCGCCGCTTCCGCTCCGGTGCCGTACCAGAGCACGTGCGTGGCAGACGGGGGATTGAGCCGCGCACCATATTCGTCGTCCCGATTGATCACCGCAAATTTCGGCGGCGGCCCGCCCGAGCCCGTGAACAACAGCCGCTTGGCGTCGAAGTACCGCTCCATCGTTTCATGAAAATCCAGATGGTCGCGCGTCAGATTCGTGAACACCGCCGTGTGAAATTGCAGCTTGTAGATCCGACCCAGCTCCAGCGCGTGCGAGGAGACTTCCATGGTCGCGTGCGTCCCGCCGATGCCTTCGAGGCGGTGCAGAAGGCGCGTTATGTCGAGCGACTCCGGCGTCGTATTCACAGCCGGAATCACTTCGCCGCCAAGATGATATTCAATAGTTCCAATGAGCGCCGTCGTGTGTCCGGCCGCGCGGAGAATCGAATCGATCAGGTACGATGACGTCGTCTTTCCGTTCGTCCCCGTGATGCCCGTCAACGCGATCCGCTCGTCCGGCTTGCCGTAGAAATTCCGCGCCGCAATGGCAAGGGCGTGCCGCCCGTGCTCCACCTGGATCCAAGGCACGGGAAAATTCTCGGGCGCCGCCGATTCACTCAGCACCGCCGCGGCACCCCGTTCCGCTGCGTTCAAAGCAAACTTCCGCCCATCGGCCTTGCTCCCAGGAAACGCGAAAAACAGCGAGCCCTTCTCAACCTTCCGCGAGTCGTACTCCAGCCCCGCAATCGCCCCTTGCGCGAGTTCCGCCGGCAGCGACGCGCGAACCCGAACACCGGCCAACACTTCCGCCGCGGTCATCTGGCGAACTGCACCCGTATTGGTTCACCCGGCTGGAGAACCGATCCAGGCGGCGGCACCTGCTGCCGCGCCACTCCGCTGCCCGCAACCATCACCCGCAGTCCCAACTCGGCGGCCTCTTCCATCACTGCGCGCATGGTCTTGCCCCGGAAATTCGGCACCTGCGGCCCTTCCGGCTTTTTCGGAACTATTGCCTGGGCTATAGGGCTCGTAACTGGAATCGTCGCCGGGGGAGTTACTGCTGCCGCGGTCGCCAACGTAGGCACCATATCCTCTTCTTCCAGGATATTCGGCTCATGCGAATTTTCGTCTGCCATCACCGCGTCAGCCTCATTGTCCGCTTCGGCACCGCGTGTCGCCGCGCGTGCCAAAAGCGTCTTCTGATCTTCGCTCGTTGGGTCGACCGTCTCCGGCAAATCCTTCGGCACATCCAGCGCGCGCAACGCCACCGTCATCACCGAGCTAAATGCCGGACCCGCCACCGGAGCGCCAAAGCCCTTCGATCCGTTCACCGAGACCACCACCACCACACTCGGATTGCTCACCGGCGCGAATCCCATGAACGACGCATTATAAAGATGGGTATAGTGGTGCGACTCCACATCGTAGATCTGAGCCGAACCCGTCTTTCCCGCGAAGCTGTATCCATTGATGCGCGGCAGATGGAAGCCCGTACCGAACGGCTTGATGACCACACCCTCCATCATCTGGCGCATGGTAATCGCCGTCCCCGGACGAATCACCCGCACGGGCGCCTCCACCTTCTGTTCCACGTCGCCGTCCTTCAGCACCAGGCGCGGCTTCACCAGCATTCCGCCGTTTGCAATCACGGAACACGCGCGCGCGAGTTGCAGCGTGGTGGTGCTGATTTCCTGACCCATCGCGACCGAAGCGATGGAAGTCTTGGTCCAGCGCTCGAGCTTGCGCACGCGCCCCGAAGCTTCGGCCGGCAGCAGCACTCCACTCTTCGCCCCGAATCCGAAGCGATGCACATAGTCGAGCAGATTCTGCTCTCCCACCTTCAGCCCAATCTGGATTGCCCCAATGTTGCTCGAGTGCGCCAGCACATCCGCCATCGAAATCGATCCATAGCCGTGCTTGGCTTCATGCACCACGCGCCCGAAAAAATTCATCGCTCCGCTGCCGCAGTTGATAATCGTACTCGGCCGAATGTTCGTCGTCTCCAGCGCCGCCGTTAGAGTAACCACCTTGAATACCGAGCCGGGCTCGAACGGCACCGAAGCGCCCAGGTTCAGACGCGCACCCTTGGGTTCGTTCTTAGATGGTGCAACGTTCGGATCGTAAGTCGGGTAATTGGCCAGCGCGTACACTTCGCCTGTATTCGGATTCATCACGACGATGCTTCCCGTCTTCGCGTGATTCCTCTCCACGGCGTCTTGCAGCGCTATCTCAGCCGCGTATTGAATGGTCTGGTCGAGGCTCAGCGTGATCGATTTGCCCACCTGCGCCGCCAGCGACACTTCCGAATCCAGCCCGCGCCGGTGGACGTCGGTCAACAGTCGCTCGGTTCCAGCGCGTCCGCGAAGCTCGTTGTCCAGAGCTTTCTCGATGCCCGCCGCGCCCTTCTCGTCCTTCTCCTCCACGTACAGCATCCCGATCACATGCGACGCCACTTGACCGCCCGGATAAACGCGGATGCTCTCCGGATGGTAGTCGATCCAATCGAGGTGAAGGCTCTTGAGTCTTTCCGATTCGGCGGCCTTGATTTTGCGCTTCACCCACAGGAAGCCCTTCTTGGCTTGCGCGGCGCGGCGCAGACGTTGATCGAGCTCGGCGCGGTCGATGTTCAATACCGTCGAGAGCACTTCGGCGGCTACTGAAAGATTCGGCACGCGCTGCGGGTTTACCGAGACCGAATCCACGGGCACGCTCATCGCCAGCGGCTGGCCATTCCGGTCGAAGATAGTCCCGCGGGGGGCGGGAATCTCGACCTTCATCTCCTGCTGCTGCCTGGCCATCGCCAGATACTTTTTGTGGTGAATAACCTGAATCGAAATCAGCTTAAGAAAGATTGCCGCGCCCCAAAGGACAATCGCGCCCACGAGCCAGGTGAGGCGCTTGACGGCCTGCAGACGCGCCCCGGCATCCACGCTCGCTACTCCCCGGTGGACTTCACGTTATAGGCGAACGTGGGGTAGGCCGTCGATTCCAGATGGATCACCTGCCCCGTTGCCGGACCGGACAGGTTGTGCTGCTTGGCGAGGACATCGAGTCGCGCGGGATTCAGCAGTGCCGCCTCCTGCACTTCGAGCTTCTTGCGCTCAATCACAAGAGCCTGCTGCTCCTGCCGCAGCGTCTCGACCTTGTAACCCGCCAGACGCATCGCCACGCTCGGCGCCGCCACGCTGCCCACCAGCACCGCAAGCAAGCACGCCGCGCCAATCGCCGACCAGCACTGCGTCTTCGCCTGCGGATCCGCCTGCCGCAGAATGCGCGAGTTGTCGATGCGCTTCGAGTAAAAGTACACGTCATCGTTTGGCAGCGCGCGCAGTTGGTAATCGTTCACCTGTGCCCGTGCCGTGGTCTGTTCGCCCGCCGCGATCCAGTCCGTCCTCCGAAAGAATGTTGCCAGTGTCGCCATGCTCTTTTTGCCCCCGTCCCCGCCTGTTTACCGCACCATCTCCAAAGCCCGCAACTTGGCGCTGCGCGACGGCGGGTTGTCCCGCGTCTCTGCCTCACCGGGCTCCCGAGGCCTCTTGGTGAGAATCTTCGCGCGCCCGAACTGGGCCAACTCTCGAAACTTTTCTTTTACCTTGCGATCTTCGAGCGACATGAACGAGATGACCACCACCCGCCCGCCCGGCTTCACAAGGTCAGGAGCCGCTTCCAGCAGAGCGTCGAGCTCCTGCTGCTCCTCGTTTACAACCAATCGCAGCGCCATGAAGGTTTGCGTCGCGGGATGCAGGCGGCCCGTTCGGTGCACGGCCCGCTCCACTACACCCGCCAGGTGTAATGTGCTCCGAATGGGCCGTGCTCGAACGATTGCTCTGGCTATCTTCCGCGCCCTCCTTTCTTCGCCGAGCTGGTAGATCCAGTCGGCGAGCGCCGTTTCGGCACTCCGGTTGACCAACTCCTCCGCCGTTACGCCCTGGCTTTGATCCATGCGCATATCCAGCGGTCCATCGGTCATAAATGAAAATCCTCTGGGCCCCCCGGTCAGTTGAAACCGGCTCACTCCCAGATCGGCCAGCAGCCCGTCGACTTTTTGAAAGCCGCAGTTTTCGACTGCCTCCGCTATACGGGAAAAACTCGTGTGATAAAACTGAATCCGCTCGGCTGCGTCTTTCGTGTTCTGCCGCGCCAGCTCCAGCGACTCCGCGTCGCGATCGAAGCTCAGCACCTTGCCCGTCGTCAAACGCCGCGCGATCTCGCCCGTATGCCCGCCCAGCCCGGCTGTCGCATCCACATACACGCCCTCGGGCCGGATCGCCAGATACTCCAGCGCTTCGGCGAGCATCACCGGGAAATGCGTCGACATACGGCCTCATTTCAAGCCCGCCCGCTCCAGAGCGTCCACGTTTTCGCTCGCCGCTCGCGACGCACGCTGACGCCGCTCCTGGTACAAGGCTTCAGTCAGAATCTGCACCCGCCCGCGATAAGAGAAGAGGTGGAGGGCCTGATCTTCGAGCCCCAACTCGCGCCGCAATTCCGTGTTAACGAGCACACGCCCCTGGGAATCCATCTCGACATCCGCCCCTAAATCGGCGGCATTGAACGCTACATCGTGCGTGGCTTGCGGGTTATCCCGATAACTTTCAAAGAACTTTTCGTTCTCCCGCCACACGCCAATCGGGTATATTTGGGCTATGCGGCGGTCCAAACTGGTCACAAAAAGCTTCCTCTCCGGCAGTCCCGCGAAGAACTGTTGGAACTGCGCCGGCAATTTGAGGCGGCCCTTCTCGTCCAAGCGGCCGGGATACATTCCACGTGGAAGTTCGACCGGGATGACCTGCTGGACCTCATTTTCCACTTTTTAGCCACTTTTGGGCCACATTCAACCCACAACAGATTGTGGCATGAGAATCCGATTGGGTGCAACTATTTTTTTGGGGAACTGTGTGTGTTCTGAGATAGATAGGGGAATACCACGTAAGCTACAGGCGAGCTGGGGGCCACAACTGGTTGGAAGCGAGGCGAATGTTAGGCGAAGAGTGCTGGCACGGGTAATTATCCTCTCACGGCACCAAAGGTTGGTCGCAGCGCCTTTTTGGTATCCGCCTCTGGTCCCCCAAGGGGCCTACAGTGGGAAAAGAGAAGAACCAATGGACGTGGCTCCAGCTAAAGACAGCGAGATTGGCCTCAACGTCACCAGTTTCCAAGAAATTGCACGACAAGATTCAGGCCAAGGCAGAGTTCCTGGGTGCCAGTATGGAAAAAGCGGTTGCAACGCTTTTGCGCTACGGCCTAGACGCACAAAACGCGAAGGAATTCTCTATCGCGATGCTCGCAGAGCAGATTATAGAATCTGACGATCCTGATCGAACGGAAGCGCTAGGCTAGGAAACAACCTTGGCGAATTGATCTTCGGCCGTTGAAGCTTGCCAGGTACCAGGAATTCCCGACGGGCGTTCGCTGTCACTTGACTGATCGCGTCAAGAAAGGCAGATCAGTGTTCGGGACTTGGCCCGACTAAAATCGTGGGTTGAGGGCCGGCCTGAAGTACCGGAAGGGGATTGGCATAAGGACTTCGGCACATTTTATATGTGCGGAACTGGTCCTGCCCCAAAAACCTTCCTTGATCGGTCCATGGTTCCGGTACGGAGAACGCCTTCCCTAAAAGCCCCGTCCCTTCACTACCGATTGATGGGCACCGCCGGCCCCGGCGCATTCGGCGCGAGAAACGCGTCGTTCTCGATCTTCAGCGGAATGCTCTTGGTCGTGTTATCCAGCCAAACCTTCAGGCGCGCCTGCTTCATCTCGGTGTAGATGTCGTCCTTCACCTCGGCATAGGGCCGCACGCCCACCTCTTCGGCCCGGAACAAGTAGAAGCCGTTGCGCTGCTTCACGGGGTCACTCACTTCGCCGGCTTTGAGCCCGAACACCACATTCTTGATATCCGGTGGAAGATTGTCCGCTTTCCGAAGAGTCCCGAAATCGCCGCCCTGGTTCTTGGACTTCTCGTCTTCCGACAGTTCCCCGGCCAGCTTGGCGAAGTCCGCCCCGGCTTTCACACGCTTCTGAATATCCGCGATCCGCGCCTTGGCCTCCGCTTCGGAATGGTACTTCGATCCGTCCGGAGCTTTGGCCGACGGATCGGCCGCGAAGCCGATGTAGATCACTTTCAACTTGACCTGCGTATAGCGGTCCTGATTCGTTTCGAAAAACTTCTGCTGTTCGGCCGGGGAAACCTGAGTGCTCAAATACTGCTCATTCAACTGCGCGTTTGTCAGAATCTGCATCCGGCTGCTGGCAATCGCCTCCTTATAAGGAGCTTTCTGATCGAGCTTCGCCTCTTCCGCCATTCGCGATAAACGGGACATCAGCGCATATTCGCGCAGCAGCTCGCCCTTGTTGGCCACCGCGGCCTTCTGCGCTTCGGGACTCAGCGTCGAGACATAGTTCTGCAACTCGCCGAAAGTCAGCTTGCGCCCATCGACGGTGGCGACAACCGTGTCGGGGGCCAGCGATGCCGGCGGCGCGGGCTCTTGCGCGCACAGCCCAGCTAGAGAAAAGAAAAAGAGGGAAACAGATTTCATGAGGGATACCGTTTGCGGGAACCCTCATTTTAACATGCGGCTAGGCTCCCGCCCCGGTAACCGGTTTGATGTGCGCGCGCTGTCGCATTTTGGCCAAATTCCCCGCGGCTTTCGCGCGCGCCGCGTCGCTGATCTTCACGTTGTTGACCACCGCCACGGCGCCAGAGTTTTTCGCCATGCGAGTGGCCACTCCCTTGTGCTGGATGATGTCGGTCTTGCCTTCGATGGTGACCACACCGCCCTGCACATGGGTCGTGAATTTATCGACCGAGATTTTGGATTTAGCGAACTTCGCCCGCATGGCGCGGTCAATCTCGGCATCGCTCACGCGCGCGTGCGCCGAGGATACGTTGGATTTTGATGCAGCCGGCTTGGCAGCAGGCAGGGTCTGGCTTACTGCAACGAGGAAAGCCAGAGCGGGTAGGAAACGAGAGATCATTCCGCTCATATAGATGGTTCGCCTTACAGTACCAGTCGCCCGCCGGTCGTTATATATCCCACTCCTTGTAGAAGAGAGACTCCTCTCTAAAAATATTCAGGTCGTCTTCGCCCGCAGCCTTCTGCCGTGGGCTGGGATTGAGCAATTGGGGCAGCCGTACTTTTCATCGCGGATCACGCGCAATGGCGTGTTTTCCCGCGTTCAGGACCTTGTCGCGCACCTCGGAATAGTCTTGATTCAAGCACGCCGACGCCCAACCCATTGCTGTGAAAGTGTTCTTAATACGAGCGCCGGCGATTACGATACCCCCATTCGCAATAAACGCGATAAACAGAAACCCGACCCGCGCCGTATCCGACCAAGTGCCCCACTTCCACCAACTCATGCCACGCCTCCTAACTAAATAACCGTGATCTAAGAGAAAATGGGGCAATGCGAACACCCGTGTTTGCCGCCGCCCTCGCCACGATTGCCGCCCTCCAAGCCCAGACGCCGTCGCAGATGAACCAGCCGTTCCCTCCGTTTCAGGTCGCCGGCAACATCTATTACGTCGGCACCAGCCAGCTCGCGTCCTACCTCGTCACCGGGGACCAGGGCAGCATTCTCATTAACCCGGATTTCGAAAACTCCGTCCCTTTAATTCAGGCCAGTGTCGCCAAGCTTGGCCTCCGTTTCAGCGACATCAGAATCATTCTCATCAGCCACGCCCATGACGATCACGCCGGCGGCACCGCACTGATCAAGAAACTCACCGGCGCGCGCGTCATGGTCATGGATGCCGATGTCGCCGAGGTGGAAGGCGGCGGCGCCGGTGACTTCCAATATCACGAACACTGGCCGCCCGCCAAGGTCGATCGCATTCTCCACGATCGCGATGAAGTTACGCTCGGCACCACACGCCTGGTTGCGCGCAAGACGCCCGGCCACACGCCCGGCTGCACCACCTGGACCACCGAAGTTCAACAGGGAGGGAAGAGCTATCACATCGTCATCGTCGGCAGCCCCAACGTGAATGCCGGATACAAACTCATCGGGAATGCGAAATATCCGAACATCGTCGCCGATTTCGAGCAGACTTTCCGCGAGCTCCACAGCCTGCCATGCGATATCTTCCTCGGCGCTCATGGCGCTTACTTCGACATGGACGCCAAATACTCGCGTTGGAAAGCCGGCGACAAGCTCGCCTTCGTCGATCCCGCGGGATACAAGCGCTATGTGGACGACCGCGAGAGGGCTTTCCGCGACGAACTGCGCCGGCAACAAGGCCAGTAGATGCGCACCAGCCTGTTCGAACTGTTCAAGATCGGGATCGGTCCCTCCAGTTCGCACACCGTCGGACCCATGCGCGCCGCCCGCGAGTTTGCGCTCGCGCTCGAAGCCGGCGGCCATCTGGCGGACGTAAGATCCGTTCGCACCGAACTTTACGGTTCACTGGCGCTGACCGGTGTTGGACACGGGACCGATCGCGCCGTTCTGCTTGGATTGACCGGCGAGACTCCCGCCGGCGTCGATCCCGGTCAGATCGAGAACACGATTCGACGCATTCGCGACTCCGGCCGTCTATCGCTGCTCGGAACGCACCCCATTGAATTCCATGAGCCGCGCGACCTTCTCTTTCGAAAAGATCTCGTGCTGCCCGGTCACCCGAACGCGATGCATTTCACCGCGCTCACTTCGGACGACCGAATCGTCGATCGCCAAACTTACTTTTCCATCGGCGGCGGTTTCATCACGAGGGAAGGCGACCGCGCGGACACCGCATCGACACGCGCCGGCGTCCCTTACCCTTTCTCCAGCGCTGCGAAGCTGCTGGCCATTGGTCACGAATACGATCTCCCGATCTGGTCCATCGTGATGGAAAACGAAAAAGCGTGGCGCTCCGAACGCGAGATCCGCGACGGCATCGCGCGCATTTGGACCGCGATGCGGGACTGCGTTTCCCGCGGCCTTGAAACCGACGGCACGCTGCCGGGCGGCCTAAACGTGCAGCGCCGCGCCCCGCGCCTTTTCGCGAAACTGCGCGCCCGCGGCTTCGCGGATCCGCTCGCCGCGATTGACTGGGTGAACGTGTTTGCCATCGCCGCCAACGAAGAAAATGCCGCCGGGGGCCGTGTCGTCACCGCTCCCACAAACGGCGCCGCCGGCATCATCCCCGCCGTGGCCCTTTACTACCGCGATTTCATGCCCGCCTATTCGGCAGAAGGAATTGTCCGATACTTCCTCACCGCGTCGGCCATCGGTGTTCTCTACAAAGAAAACGCCTCGATATCCGGGGCCGAAGTGGGATGCCAGGGCGAAGTGGGCGTCGCCTGCTCCATGGCCGCCGCCGGTTTGGTGGGGGCGCTCGGAGGCAGCAATGAAGAAATCGAACACGCCGCGGAGATCGCGATGGAGCACAATCTCGGAATGACCTGCGACCCGATTGGCGGCCTGGTGCAGATTCCGTGCATCGAGCGCAATGCGATCGGCGCAGTCAAAGCCATTAACGCAACTCGCATGGCGATGAACGAATCCGGCGACCACAAAGTGTCTCTTGACCAAGTGATCAAGACCATGTACCAGACCGGTCTCGATATGCAGAGCCGATACAAAGAGACGTCCTTGGCCGGGCTGGCCGTTAATGTCGTTGAATGTTAAAGCTTCCTTTGCGATCTTTGCGGCTTTGCGTGCCACCGCCTTTGAATTCTCAGAACCCCCGCACCGCCCGCAGCATCGCCGCGCTGTTGCCGCCGTGCGCGAACTGCACCACCGCAACGGGCTGACCCGCGGGATCCACCGCCCCGATGTACCGCGTTTCCGCCCGGCTCTGTCCCATCAAAATAACCGTGAACTGCCGGGCCGGATACCGCAACGCGCGAAACTGTAACTCGCCTGTTTCCGCGCGCCAGTGGTCCTCGGCCGGGGGCCCCAGCTTCCGGACCACCGCAAAATAATCGTCGTCGCGCGTCAGATCGAGGAAGCTCTGATCCCGCGGGACCGCATGAATCCGCGGCCGGATCTGGCTCTCCCGCATCACCCCGACGACCACCAGGCACGCCACCACACCCAACACCACTGAGCCGATTACCACGCGGCCCGCACGCGCATCCGTGCTGGCGGCCAAGCTGATCCCGATGACCGGAGCCGGTCCGCGCACGGGAGGCGCGCTCGTCCGCGGCCCGTCGTCTACCGCGATCGGCATGGTGATCACCTGCCGCTGGTGCGGCCACACCGCGCCGGCCTTATATTCCAACTCTTTCAACAGCCCGACGATCAGCACCGGGTCGTCGACGCTGGAAACTTCGCCCAGGAAGCGCCTCGGAATCCAGATCTCCTCGCCCGTGCGGCAGTTGCTGACCAGAATCTCCGACCACGTGGCTTTGCGGTACATCCACTCGTTCGGCTGCGTGTTCCGGATCGGCGGGAAAAAGGAGAAGTGCCGTTTGCCAAGATGTTCCAGCGGAGGAGGAATCGCGGGGATCGACATCCTGCGCTCATCATAGAACAGCCGAGTGCGCTAAATCAGGTCGAGCGTCTGGGCGATAACCGTCAAGCCGGCGGCTCCGATCGAAATGCGCTTCACCGGAGGCCCTGGGCCCGTGGCCTCGTCCAAAGCTTGGAAGAACGCCATCTTCGCCAGAGCGTACCGCTGGGTTTCGGTTAACCGGAAACTGTTTGCGGTTTCCCACCCGGCCGCCACCGCGGTCTCAAGCACCACCGTAACATCGGCGGCCATCGCCCCTTGAGACCACACCGTGAACTCGTATCGCGTTTCGGCGGGAGCGCTCGTCTGTCCCGAGAACTGGTATTGATACACGTAGCCGTTTTGGGCCGAGTAAGTCTTCTGGCGCGACATTACTTTTGCTGGTAAACCCCTATTGACATCGAAACGTCACAGGAGCACACTGGAATTGAGGAACGCAACGTGTTCCCGAGTTTACCTAACTTGAAGCCGGTCGGATTGGGCTGGCGGGAGGTGAATGATAGAGCCGGATCAGAAAGAGGGCGATCGGTTTTGCAAGCTTGTGAACGCGCCGCTGCGTCAGTATCGCTTCGGCAAGGCCAGTCGGTAACGGTCGGATTCGAAACTTCGCCACTATCAGTGGCATTTGATGATCGTTATCGATTGGACCCGTTCCTGGTTTGAAAAGCGGTCGCCCTTCCCATTTGCAATTCCCCCCTCCAATGCAATACTAGTGTGTTGTCCTCGTAAGCCTTTCCATCCCTTATGTCTGATCCTAGTTTGCAGGAAATCGTCAGTGCGCATAGTCCGGATTCCGACGACGCCTTCATGTTTTACGGACTTGCCACCAAGAAAGTGCGCTCGACCAAAGTGGCCTTTCGCCATGTGCTTTCAGATATCGAGACCTTAAACCGCAAGGCGATCGAAGGCGAATACGACCTGACCGCCATCTCTTATCACGCCTATCCCTACATTGCCGATAAATACGTTTTGATGGCCAGCGGTTCGAGTATTGGCGATGGCTACGGCCCGATGCTGGTCGCCTCACACCCAATGGACTTGTCGGAGGTGAAGGGCAAGAGGATAGCGATTCCGGGAAAGCTCACCACCGCGTACCTGACGCTCAAGATCATGGAGCCGGATTTCGAAGCCGTGGTGACGCCGTTCGATCAAATTCTGGAAGCCGTGCATACCGGCTCCGCCGACATCGGGCTGATCATTCACGAAGCGCAGTTGACCTACAACAAGAGCGGTTTTCACAAGATTATCGATTTGGGCAAGTGGTGGAAGACGAAGTTCGGCCTGCCGCTCCCGCTCGGTTGCAACGCCCTGCTCCGCTCGCTCAGTCCCGAAATTCAAAGTGAGTGCTGCCGGATGATGCGCGACAGCATCCAATATGCGCTCGACAACCGTGAGGAAGCTCTGCAATACGCCCTGCAGTTCGCCCGCGACATGGACCCGCGCCTGGCGGAAAAATTCGTCGGCATGTACGTGAACCACTACACCGTGGATTGCGGCGACATCGTCCCGAAAGCCGCGCAGAAACTTCTCGATCTGGGCCACGAAGCCGGCCTTATCCCGAACCGGGTGGAACTGGAATTTATCCGATAGCGGGGTCGAGTTTCACGGATCACAGTACAAGATCCCGTCGATGAAAGGCGAGTGCGAATCCAGCTTCCAGCTCCAGCAGGGCGCCGCCGTCGATCCATGCGCGCAACGTAGACAGTTCGGCCTCTGTCAGCTTCTTTCCGCTCGGTGGCATGCGGCCGACCGACGTCACTTTTAAGATCAAGCTATCACGCGTCTTTCCCGGAGTTACGACAGCACCCGACTCGCTTCCTTTCATGACACCTTAGTAAGTAGAGAGGTTAAGGCCCTTCAGTTTTACCGGCTGGCCGTGACAGCCGAGGCAAGCATTGGCCTTCAAGACCGGCACGATGTCTGTCTCGAAAAACGCCGTGGTCTTTGTGTCCGCCGACTGTTGGGCGCAAAACCGGAGAGCCCCCGCAAGAGCCGCAAGAGTTGCCGCGAGAAAAAAGTTTTCGGAAACATCATGCCTCCGTATAAGCCATCCCTTCGGCGGGTTCGCGATCCAGCGCGAGAGCGGAGAAAATGCGGTCGAACGCATCGAGCGTGTCCTCGATATCCGACTTGCTGTGAGCGGTTGAGGTGTACATTCGACCATCGGGAATAATATTCAGCCCATGCCGCAGTGCTTCGAGCAAGAACCGGGTCAGCGTCTGAGGGTCGTCATCGAGCGTGTCGCGGTAGTTGCGAAGCGACTTACGCCGGGTGAAGTGAATTGTGAATGCGGCTCCGAACCCGGTGACCGAGGCGTCAATGCCATGCCGTTGAGCTCGACTTTGAATGCCGTTGATGAGGCTGACACCGCGCGAGTTAGCGTTCGACAAAGCAGCACCATCGTTGGCGGTGAGTTGAGCGAGCACGACGTCGGCCGCGGAAAGCGATAGCGGGTTGCCGTTGAATGTTCCTCCGTAAGCAACACCCCCGTTGTACATAAGATCCATCAGTTCCGCCCGCCCGGCGAAAGCGCTTAACGGCGCGCCGCCCCCGAGCGCTTTTCCAAATGACGCCAAGTCGGGCTTGACATCATGGAAGGCGTGAGCGCTCAAGCCAGGATGCCGAAAGCCCGTGATTACTTCGTCGAACATCAAAAGAGCGCCGTTCTGCCGGGTAAGCTGTGCAAGTTCTCTCAGAAATCCTGGCTCCGCTTCGATGCAGCCGCTGTTGCACGCGACGGGCTCGGCAATTACACCGGCAATTTCACCGCGATGTCGGCGGAACTGCTCCTCGACTGATTCCAGATTGTTCCATTCAGCGATCAAAACATTCTCCGACGCGTTGGCTACCTGCCCCCGCGATCCCGGAAGCGGCCGCCTTCTCGGCTCGGACGCCAACTGGGCCGCGGTGGGTTTGTAACTCAAAAGCGTCGAATCCATCCAGCCGTGATAGTGGCCTTCGAACTTGATGATTAGCGTTCGCCCGGTGGCTGCTCGTGCAATACGCCATATCGCCTGCACGGCCTCGCTTCCGCTGGAAGTGAACGCCACGCGCTCGGCGCAAGGAATCACGCGCTGGAATGCTTCGGCGACCTGAAACTCCAGCTCATGTTGAGCGCCATAGTTGTGGGGACGCCCGGCCTGATACTGCAGGCGCTCGACCAGCGCCGGATGCCTGTGCCCAAGAATGAGCGGTCCCCAGGCGAGCGAATAATCGATGTAAGTGTTGCCGTCCACATCTTGAATTCTGCTGCCCGACGCATCGGTTAAGTAAAGCGGGATCGGCGTGCGAGCTCGAAACGGGCTGCTGACTCCGCCTGCGAGCGATTGACTCGCCCGGCTCAAAAGCTGTCGGGACCTCTCCCAGGAGGTGTTATGAATGGGCGGCATGGCTAAATAAAGTCGGCGTTTGCCGGTCGGCGTTGGTTTGGATTCATTTGAGCGATTCAGCGAGAAGCAAACGTGCGTCGCGATAGTCCGGGCGCAATGCAACCGCAACCCGGAGCGGATCGATGGCGCGCTCCTTCTGGCCTAACTTGATCCGGGCCACCGCAAGATCGTACTGGGCCTCGGCCATATCCGGGCTCAGCGCCACGGCATGTTCGAAAGCTTTCAGAGCGTCATCTGTCTTTTCGAAATCCCACAGAATTCTTCCTTGCGAGAGATACGCCAGAGCATAACCCGGATCTAGCGCGATACAAATTTCGAGCGTCTGCAGCGCCTCTCGCCGCGAGTTGAGCTCAGTCTGAGCGCGCGCCGCCAAGTAGTAAGAGACCGGATTCTCAGGCCAGAGTTGCATTGCGCTCCGCGCGTCCTCCAGAGCACCAACTCCATCGTGCAGGTCCAGCTTCTTAGAGGATTCCCCGAGCAGCAGCTTTGCCTGCGCCAAGCGCGCCCGGAAGTCACGGGCGTCCCCGAGTGCGTTGAGATCGGCTTTCAAATCGACCGGTTTCCCCATTTTCTTTTTAAGAACGCTCGCGTTGTACCGAGCCTCTTCGTAGTTGGGCTTCAGGGCTAGAGCGCGTTCGAAACATTGGAGGGCTTCCGCCACGTCGAGCTTTTCGCGCAGCAGAACGCCGAGATGGTAGAAGGTCTCCGGATCGAGCGGCGCAAGTTTCAATTCCGCGCGAAGCTCGGCAATCGCGGCGGATGCATCTCCCGCCCGTCGAAGAACGATTCCGAGGCACTTATGGGCCGCCGGGAAAGAGGAATCTAAGCGAAGGGTCGCGCGAAAAGAGCTTGCCGCTTCTTCGAACTTGCCCTGATCGCTGAGCGCCAAGCCGAGGTTGAAGTAGTCGCGAGCGTTTGCGTGCCTTGCGATCAGCACGGCCCGAAACTCGGTCTCGGCGGCCTCCGGGTCGCCCCGCTTGCCAAGTAAGATCCCCAGACGAGTATGTCCCTCCGCCAGGTTCGGATCGAGTTCCAGCGCGCGACGGTATTCCGCCATGGCTTGTTCCACATCGCGTGCCTGCTCCAGCGTTGCGGCAAGATTGAAGTGCGCGTAGACGTAACCCGGGCAACTGACGGTCGCCTCTCGAAAGGCTACGACGGCCGCAGCCAGATCGCCTGATCGGGCTGCTTCGGCACCCCTCCGATTCTGCTCTACCGAACTTCCGGCGCACTGCCCTGATGACTTGGGCAGTGCGGGCGCGATCAGCATGAAACCCTGAATCACGTGAGCTATAACCGCGTTGCGAAGCATGATTAGCGTTAGAAGCGCAACTTCATCGCAAGTTGACCGATCCGTGGATCTCTCGCGTTCAGGACTCGTCCGAAATTGCTCGACGAAATGTTGCCTCTAGGATTCATAAACTGCGCGTGGTTGAAAACGTTGAAGAACTCGGCCCGGACCTCCAGAAGCGCATTTTCCTTGATCCGGGTCTCTTTGTGAAGCGCGACATCGGTGTTGCTCAAACCCGGTCCATAGAACATCCGAAGACCCGCGGTTCCCTGCGCACCCAGCGGAGACAGTGAGAACGCGCTCCGCGAGACGTACAAGTGCGACGCGGAGGCTCGCGGGTCGAATATTTCAATCGGCCCGCCGTTGTAATCGGGCCGATCCGCACCGGGGCATCCGCAAAGTGAACGATCGCCGGATTCAGTTAGCGTCACCGGCAATCCCGTCGTATATCGGGTCACGCCGGAAATGTCCCACCCGTCCCAGATCCGAGATGCTCGCCCGAAAACCTTGCTAAAGGGGAGCTGGTATTGGTAGCTAACGACAAAATTATGTCTTAAGTCAAACGCCGACACGGCGCGGCTGAAACGGTGGTTGTACGGGTTGATAAATTGCCCGAAACCCGATCCGTCGTCGATGGATTTCGAGAATGTGTAGCCGGCCAAAAACGTGAACGCACCCGATCGCTTCTCGAGCGAAGTCTGCAGAGAGTTGTAGTTGGAGTTGCCCCAAGTCGTCATCCAGGGCTCTTCCACAAAGTCCAGCAGCCCTTGCGAGAGATAGCGGCCCGACGTGACGGAGTAGGGGCGAGTTCCGTATGCAGTCTGCCCGTTCGGCAAATTGTAGATCGTGTCTTCGCCGCCAGGTCCGCAAGCCTCTCCGGAACGCCCGGCAGCGGTCAATGCGGCCGCGATCTGCAGGCACGCAGCCGGGTTTCCCGGATTGGCTTCCACTTGGCCGAGGAGATGATGGCCCTGGGTGCCCACGTATCCGATGCTCGTGATCATAGAAGACGAGAGCTGTCGCTGAATCGTCAGGTTGTAATGATAAGTGGTCGGGAGCTTGTTGTCAGTTTTCCAGGCTTGCTGTGAGCCTACGGGCAGAAACTGAGGCCAGAAACCGGTGGAGCCTTCGGCCGGCTGCACATACGGAAATCGCTGACCCGGATCATTGCCGTGACGCCGATCCTTGTAGGGCTCTTCCAGGTAACCTTGCGTTGGGCTTAAGTAATACACGGCGAATGGAGTGTTTCCCAGCTCGAAGTTGTTGGAAATCTGTTCGAACGCCGAAGTGTAGATACCGAATGCCGCCCGGACACTGGTTTTCCCGGCTCCTCCGAATATTTTCGAAAGCGGCCCGTCAGCGAAAGAAGGCGACCATGCCAAGCCCGCCCGCGGTTCGAAATTGTTATATCGGGTTGGCGAGACCGTGTTCGGAATGCCCGGATCGCCGGAGAATACCCACCCGAGGGGCGCATCCGGGAACCGTTTCGACTGCTCTCCTGGCACAAATGCCTGCAGCCGGTTGCCTTTGTCGGACCACGGTTGCGTCGCCTCCCAGCGCAGCCCCAGGGTGACCGTGAACGATGGTTTCACTTTCCACGCGTCCTGGAAGAACGCGCCAAAGTAGCGCGATCGGGCATCTAAATCGCCGGGACTCGCTTGAATAAAGCTGTCTGGCGCTCCCAGAAGGTAATCGGCGAAATCGTTCCCCGTCTCGTTCCCGGAGAAATGAATTGTGCCGTTCATGTCGTACCGCCATCGCATGTTGATCTGATAATCCCGCCATTCACCGCCGAATTTCAGAGTGTGTCCGCCGATGATCTTCGAGAAGTTATCTCCGGCCTGATAACTGTTGTTGAACTGCCAGGTAGAGGATGGCACGCCGAAGCCGAACCCGAGATTGTCGAAGTTCAGATTGGGAACTCCCTCTAGTTCCGAAGCCGAACTGAGCAGGCCGAGACCGCCGCTTACAAAGCCAAAGCTGGAGAGCTTTCCGAGACCCGGCCCCGCCGCTTGGCCCAGGCGCAACGCGGCGCGATTGAAGTTCAGATGCAATTCATTTACGGCGGTAGGGCCAAAAACCCTGGTGTTGTTTACGTTGATCTGGGTGCCGCGGGTCGGCGACGTGGAAGGGAAGTTTCCGAAAGGACTGCCGGCATACGGATTTACTAATGACGAGTCGTCAGTGTGGTAGTAAAATGACCAACTGCCAAAGCGCACAGGCGTCCAGTCGATTCGAATCGCACCCTTGTCGTCGCGAACAGTGGTTTTGTAAGCCGATGTCGAGAAAAACGGGGCTCCGCCTCGTGCTCCGTTTGGGTTCGGAATGAATTTCAGTGTGCCCTTTGCCGCCGGGGACCACGCCGATTGCGGAATTACCTGCCCTGGAAATACGCACACGCCATTCTGGGCGTCCGCCAGCGTATTGCAGCCCGGCGCCCAATAGGGCTCACCGGAGTTTACGGTGTAACCCAGGCGCTGGCTCAGCACTTCGTCAAACGTGTGGTTCCCTGGAATGCTATCCCCCCTAACTGCACCGGTGAGCGCGCCATAGCCGGTCGTCCCGACGTCGGAGAAGTCGCCGCCCCGTTCGGGCAACGAAGGCACGGAAACGATTCCGCTGCTGTTCCCTCTTACCTGTCGCGTCGCTTGATAGTCCGTGAAAAAGAATAGCTTGTCCTTCTTTATCGGTCCCCCAAATACGCCCCCGAACTGGTTTCGGCGAAATTCCCCGCGGGCTGAGTCCGGGATTTCTTGGCCTGTCACCGGGTCGGTTCTGTTCCGGTCGAAGAAGTTGCGTGCATCCAGTTTTTCATTTCGCAAAAATTCGTACGCAGCCCCATGCCATGAATTGGTGCCGCTCTTGGTCACGACGTTGACGATGGCGCCCGAAAAACGACCGTATTCCGCGCCAAACGAGTTCGTTAACAGCCGGAACTCCTGAATGGAATCAAGCGTGGGAATAACTGACGCTCCATTGTTGGTGGATTCTTGTACGTCCCCTCCGTTGACCAGGAATGAATTCGCGCTCTCGCGGCTGCCGTTCACCGATACGATTCCCGCAAATTCGTCTCCTGAGACCCGGTGGTTGCTGGTTGAAGCACCCGAGGAGATCGGGACGACACCCGGTTGAAGGCCAAGCAGGTCTATGTAGCTGCGACCGTTAAGTGGAAGGGACACCATCTTGCGATCTTGAATCACGTCGCCCAGTTGACTGGAACTCGTCTCCACCTGAAGACTGGACGCCGACACTTCAACACGATCCGCCGTAGCTCCCAGCCGGAGCTCGAAATCTGCGCGGTATGACTGGTTTACGAGCAGTTCGATATCCGTGCGCGCCGCATCGCCAAATCCAGATGCCCGCGCCTCAATGGTATAACCAAGTCCGATCGGCAATGCGAGGAATTCATACGCTCCCCCATTATTCGAAGTTGTGTTCCTCACCAGTCCAGTGTTGGGGTTTCGCAGGGTCACCTGAGCATTGGGAACAGCGGCACCAGTCTGATCCAAGACACTGCCCAGAATCGTGCCGGTGACGTCCCCGCGCGCATGCTGCGAGCCCGCGGCATAGAGCATCGCGGATAAGATTAGGTATCCGATACGTGCGCGAATATTCATTGGTTACCTCATTTTGGTAGGATTTGGTAAGACCATATCAGGCCACTGCGCTGCTGTCAAGCGTTTTTTTGGGAGGGTTTTACGACGGGGACGTGCCGTGGGGCATTTATGGTCTGATCGTGTAGGATTGAAGAGGTAACAATAAATTCTGATGCCACGTAGAGCGGCTTCGCAGGCCACGCCGCGCCCGCAAGATGGCCTGATATCGTCCAATAATCCGCTTCCGATCAGTAAACAGTTGCGTGTGCAACTTCTGTTGGAGATGAAAAGCGGCGCAATACAGGCGGGCTCGCGTATACCTTCCGAGCGCGAACTGGCGGAGCGTTATAAGATCTCGCGGACGTCGGTCCGCGAGGCGATCACTCAGCTGATTGCGGAAGGCGTGCTGGCGCGTGGGGAAGGGCGCGGCACCTTTGCGCGAGAGGTCGCTTCTGTCGGACCCGCAGCTGCGCCCGCGCCGTTTCGGTCCGCGGCTCGCAAACCCATCGGCTTTTGGATCAGCGCGGGAATTTTCGGTTTTGCCCAAGAAGGATATAGCCGGATCTTGACCGGAGCTTCAGAGGCGTGCCACGAAGCAGGCTACGGTTTGCAGTTTCTACCCGTCGATGACCGCAGGATTCGGGAACTGCAGGACCGGGGACCCTTATCGGACCAATTGGAAGGTTCCATTTTGACCGGAGGCGCCGGTGCCGATCTGATTTCGACACTCGAAGAGTCCGGATTGCCCCTTATCCTCGTCGATCTGCTGACGGATTTCGGCCAGCCCGAAAGCATTCGTATCGACTATGAATCAGGAACGCGCGCAGCTATGGACCACCTCGTGGGACTCGGCCATCGCGATATAGGATTTATCGGTTTCCCGCACAGTCACAAGTACGAGGCTTACTGGCGACGGCTTGAAGAAGCCGGACTGCGCTATCAGCCCCGTTCGGTCGAGTTTCTAGAGGCATCAAATCTGATGGATAGCACCGCGGCGGGGTTCCGGGCCATGCAGGCTATCTCAGGCCGCGCGCCGGTCCCAACCGCGCTTCTAGTTACTAACGATCTGGTTGCCATCGGTGCCATCGAAGCCATGAAGCTCTCGGGAATTCGTGTGCCCGAGGATATCAGCGTGGTCGGATTTGACGATCTGGTGGACAGTCCATTCCGACTCACCACGGTTCGAGTGGATCTTCGCGACTTGGGCCGATGCGCGGCGAACACCCTTATCCGCTCGATTGAGAAGGGAGAGCGTGCTCCTGGACCCGTTCTTTTTCCCGTAGATCTGGTTGTTCGCTCCTCCAGCGCGGCGCCGCGTCAACCGACGTCGGCGAGCTAAGGCTCCGGATTTTTGATTTCGATAGGCCGCAACGCTGTGGTGTTGTTTGCGAACGCCCCGGGAGTTTCATGAAATGTTCTCCGATGCCACCAGCATTATGTGCGAATCTTCAATGTTTATGCGGCCCCGCCGCTGCTTCTTTGATATCGGTTCGGACGCTTTGCCTGGCTCAGATCGATGCCCGAAAGAAACGCTACTAACTCGGCAGAGATAATAAAGCGCCGCTTCGCCCAGACCGCGAAGCCGTCGCGATTCCCGTACAGGATCTTGATCCGGTTTGCGCCGACCTTGGCGAGACGAACAGATGTCCGGCGAGCAGGCCCCAGTCGAGGGAAGAGATTCCCAGGACCAGAGCGGGGCGTCGAAAGCCTGTCGCGGCCACCGGACAGAGCCTTCGCTTCGCGACGACTTGGCAACTGCGCTCCGTCCCTTTGCCGGGATGCGGCGTGATTTCTGTCTCGGCGTCCAACAATAGCAAGAAAATCGAACTGCGGTTTTCTTCAATGTCTAAGATTGGCGCGATGCCATTTCTTCCGTTATATACGGCACTCGCTCCCCCGCTCTCACACTCGCTCCCAGCGTCCCGACTCCCTCAATCCGCGCCCGCACCGTGTCCCCGGGCCGAATCCTTGCGCCTTTCGGGCACCCCGTCGAAATCAGATCCCCCGGCTCCAGCCGCATATAGTCGCTGTGATACCGCACCAGATCGTGCGGCCGCATCCGCATGTGGCGCACAAAATCGCGCGAGCAAATTCCGTCGTTGTGCTCCGTAATCACCTCGAGCCCGTCCACATCCGCCACTTCGTCCGCCGTCACAATCACCGGTCCAAAACTAAAGAACGTGTCGAAGCTCTTCGATCGCGTCAGATACCGTGGATTCTTCCGCAGCACATCGAGCGCCGTCAGATCGAGCGTCGTCGTATAGCCAAAAATAACTTCGCGCACCCGGTCCTCCGGCACGAAGCGGCACGTCTTGCCGATAACCACGCCCAGTTCGCCCTCCGCATCCACATCGTTTGAAAGATCGGCCGGCGGCAGCACAATTTCGCCGCCCGGCTGGAACATGCATGACGCCGGCTTCATGAAGCTTCCCGGCTCCTCCGGCTGCACCACGTTGATGTCGTGAGCGTGCGAAAGATAGTTCAGCCCAATGCACCAGATCTTCGGCGGCACCTCATACGGAAGTTGAGGAACCACTTGGTCCAGCGGAATCGGCGCCACGCCGCGCGTTGGGATTTCGCTCGCCCCTTCGCGAATAATCTCCAGCAGATTGTTCGGAAAACGCGTGCGGTGCTTGGTGTTGATTTCGAGCACCGGCGCAACCCCGCCCTCCACCAGCACTCCCGCGTGCTTTTGACCGCTGTACAAAAAAGTGAGCAGCTTCATATCAGGTCCATCAGATCTATGTATACGCCATAAGCCGTCTGCTCCACGCGCGGCGAAATCAAGACCGTGCCCACCGTCCCCATTTCGCGCGTGTGCAACAGAATCAGGTTCGAGGTCCCGCGGATTGACGCCAGAATGTCGGAGCCGTCGATCTCCTCCGCCCTCACGGTAAGTGCGACGCCGGAATCCGTCCGCATCCCGCGGCTTACCAACCTCACCGTCTTCCCGGCACGGTTGATCTCAGCAACCCTGGATGGAGTTAGCTCGCCGATGCCGCTCCTCTCGATCGCTTGCGGCGTCGTGTGCGCGCCGAGCAGCACATTGGCGAGCGCCGCCGTTTTCGCAGCCGAATCCCATCCGTCGATATCGTAGCTGGCATCCGCTTCCGCGACTCCGAGCGCGCGCGCCGCCGCAAGCCCGTCTTCGAACGTCCCGCCGTTCTCCATCGATTCGATCACCAGCTTCGTCGTCGAGTTCAAGACTCCGGTGAATCCCTCGATGCGGACGCCCGGCAGATTGTTGCGTACCTGATTGAAGACCGGCGCGCCATCCATCACCGTCGATTCGAACCGGAACTTCACGCCCCGGTGCCCGGCCTCTTTCAATAGGTCGTCATAGGCGAACGCGATGGGCCCTTTGTTCGCAGTTACCACGTGCATGCCGCGCGCGAGCGCCTCGCGAATATGTGAGATCGCCGGCTCGCCCGATTTCGGATTCAGCGTCGTGAGCTCGACCATTGCGTCGGCGCGGCAATCGTCCAGAAACTCCTCAATACTCGGCGCCGTTGGACGTGAGCGCGTATGCACTCCCGCAATCTCGAACGGATGCTCGGCCCGCTTCTCTTTCAAAATAATTTCGAGCGCGCGTGCCACGTGCCCGTGCCCGATCAGTGCCAGTCTCAAGAAGCTATTGTAGACGGATCTTAGAAATCCATCTTCTCGATCGCGGAATTCAGCGCCGCTTGCAGTGAGCTGCTCTGTGTCTGCAGCGCCGCCTGCCTGTCGCGCAGGGTCGCCAACTCCGTCTCCTGTTGCGCCAACTGTCGCGAGTAAGTCTGCACTTGCTGCTGCTGCCCGCTGACTTGATTCAGGCTATTGATGTTCTGCCGGATGCGATCCTGATCGCGCACGATACTGTTGATCCGGCCTTCGATCACCCGGTACTCGGAATCCGCCGCCGCAATCTGATTCTTCAAATCGATAATCTGCTGAAGCTGCTTGCGCGCAGCGTCGCTCAGACTCTTATTCTGAACATAAGTCAGCAGGATATCGGGAGTCATACTGCTGACGGAAGTTGTGTTGTTGTATAAGTTCTCCTCGACAACCGGCAGCTTCTCGGTGGAATTCGGCGGCAGCGCCACTTCAAAACGGTACACGTTCGAAGCGGTCTCCTTTGGCTTCGGACTCAGCAAATGCAAGTCGCGCACCGGATGCTCGACGATCAGCGTCTTCGCCTTGGCATCCACATTGCGGATCGTGTAGGTCTTGGTCTCGACATACGATGAACGCGTAGTCATAATGCCGCGCTGCACATGGATTTCACGCACAACAGCTCCCTTTGAATCCACATTCGTCGCGATCCTCGTACCTAAATCCACCGCATAGCTGATGAGCCGCTTGTCTCCCATCTTGACGGTCTCCACCAACGCCTCACCGGCATAGGACCCGGCATCGTAGACCGTGATGGGGCCCCCGTCGAGAGTCTTGCCTGTCGTGTTCGTCAGCTCCGCCGCATTTTGCGGATTCACAGCATTCGGATCGGAGTAGACCACCAGCTTGCGCGAGTTGATCTTTTGCTGCAGAAATGGCAGCATCGCCGATTCGTTTTGCTTCACGGTTACCGCTGTCGGGATTCGGTACTCGAAGAGTTCGCCGACTTCGCGCGCCGCCGCGTTCACAACGACCGAATTCTGCGCCATCGGCGCCGCCCCGCCTAGCCGCATGGACCTGAATTTCGAATCCGGCCGCCCTCCCCCCACGCCCCCCGGAACTCCGCCAATAATTCCGCCGATGACTCCTCCATTCACCGCCAAACCCGCCGACGGCGCTTCCGCCAGCGCATCAACTTCGCCCCCGTGAATTGTTGGTGCCACCGAAGCATCCTCCGGCAGTTCCGCCGTTTGCCGGTTCACGTAGCGCGGCTCATACAGTGCGCTAACGAACGAAATCGGCTTGCCCGACACCAGCGCCAACTGCACATTCGTCCAGTCTTCGCCGGTCGTGTTATCGACGATGGCCCAGCCTTCGAGCGTCGGCGTCGGCGTACTATCGAAGATCAGCCGATAGCTCGATTTCCAAACCGGCGTCGGAATAATGTAACTGACCTGAACATCGCGCCCCTTTGCATCCGTCGAATCGATGTAAAGGCTGCGCTTCTCCTTCGATCGCGATGCGGTAAGCGCCGCCAGATAATCACGAAACTGCGACTGCAGCTTTGCATCCGTGAATCGAATCGCCACGGCCGCGCCCAAGTCGAATACGCGCAGGTCGCCCGAATCCAGCAACAGCGTGATCTGCTCGCGCTCGGCGTGGTCCTTGTCGCCCGGCACCAAGCGCGCCGCCACAATCGCACCCGCCACCTTCTCCGTGCCGAACTGCATCTCAACGCGCGCGCCCTTCAGTTGATCCAGCACCGCGCTGAGCGGCTGCCCGTTCTCAATCCGGAACGGATAGCTCTCCAGCTTCTGCCCAAGTGGAATGCTGGAGTCGTAACGTAGTCCCGAAATCTTGCCGGTTCCCGACTCCGTCACCGTCAGCGACTTCAGTACGTCATTCATCTCCGCCGCTTTGAAATCGAGGCGCGCCGATTCGCCGGCTTTCAGCGCCCCGGCGCGTTCGAAAAATCCGACGCCATGCTTATACAGCACCACTTGGCGGACTGGCAACTCAGCCGCAAAACCGGTGCGGCAAAGTGTGAATGCTAACGCTATTCGAAAGAACATAGTTGTGAGACGGTACATATCGTTAGTATGTTCCCGTACGCCCGTACTCCGTAGCCTTGACACCACCTGAGCCAACACGTGAGACTGGCTGAAGAGATGCGTTTCCGTTGTATATCGCAGCTGACCCTGTGCGTCGTAGTTTCCGCCGTGCTGCGGGCTCAGGATCCGGCTCCCGCTCCGGCCACTACGCAGACTCCCTCCGAACCTTCGCCCGTCGATAATAAAGGCGATAATAGGGGCGATAAGCCGCGCGACACTTCGAGCGATGCAACACAGCCCGCGTCCAGACCGCCCGCCGACGCGGCTGTCGAGCAGACTACCGATTCGAACGCCAGTACGATCCCGGAATATTCCGGCCCCGCGGTCCTGAGCCGCAGTTTCGGCGCCAACACCCCAACCATTCCGCGTAATGTGAAGTTCCGGCCATTCTTCGGTCTCGCGGGCGTCTACGCGTCGGGGCTCACTGGCGACACGCTCTCTTCCGCCGGCGGTCTCGATAACCGCAGTTCTTATGGCGCAGAAGCCAACTTCGGAATCGGCGGCCGTCGCTACTGGCGTAAAGATGTCTTGAGCCTCGACTATCGCGGTAGTTACTTTCGCTACACGCCGACTCGGAATTATAACGGGTCGAACAATCTTCTGACTCTCGACTTTCGGCATCAAGCCTCCCGGCATGTCGACATCAACTTCAGCGAAAGCGCCGCCATCTATTCCAATAACTATGCGCTGTTAAACGGCGTCGGCGCCTCGGACCTAAGTATCGGTAACACAAACTTTGCCGCGTCCCCGAATACCCAGATTCTCGACAACAATACCATCTCACTCAACACCGGTGTGGATGTCGTGTATCACAAAAGCGCACGCCTCTCCATCGATTTCGGCGGCGCCGGGTTTCTAGTCCGCCGTGCGTCGAGTTCGCTTTATGGCACCACCGGATATCAGGCGCGCGGTGACGTGAATTACCGTATCACCCGCCGGACCAGTGTCGGGCCGTATTACGCGTTCTCGCACTATGAGTTCAACAAAGGCTTCGGCGGCTCCGACATCCACACGGTGGGTTTGAACTATTCGGTGGCTTTGACCCGCAACGTTGAAATCAAGCTGCGCGGCGGCGTTTCCATTGTCGAAACTTTGGGACTGCTGCGCGTCGCCATCGACCCCGTGATCGCCGCCATCCTCGGTCAGAGTTTCGGCGTCCAAACCGTCTACCGGAAGAATACGATTCCCGACATTTCCGCCGCGTTGACCCGGAAGTTCCGGCATGGCGGCGCCGGACTGCAATATAACCGCGGAATCACACCGGGCAATGGCCTGTATCTCACTTCCCAGCGCGAAGGTATCTACGGCAATATCGATTACGACGGTTTCCGCTCCTGGAATCTTGGGATCGGCGCAGGCCGCGATAGTCTGAGCAGCCTGAGCCAAACGCTCGGCCAGTTCCGCAGCTATGTGGGGCGCGCCACTTTGGGCCATCGCCTCGGCAGAGTACTCACGGGAACCACGGCGTTCGAGTTCCGCCGTTACAATATCCAAGGCGTTAACTTTCTGCGCGATCAGTTCCGCATCACCGTCGGCGTTACCTACAATCCCGGCGAGCGCCCTCTCTCCATCTGGTAAGATTCTTCCTTCCCGTCGAATTATGAAAATTACTGCAATCTCCACACGCGTGGTTCACGCGCGCATGCGCAACTGGGTCTTCGTGCGCGTCGACACCGATCAACCTGGCCTCTATGGCTGGGGTGAAGCCACACTGGAATGGAAGACCAAAGGCGTCGTAGGCTCGGTTGAGGATCTCGCCGTGCTTCTGATCGGGCAGGATCCGCGCCGCGTGGAGCATCTCTGGCAGGTGATGTACCGTCAGTATTTCTGGCGCGCAGGCGTCGTCACCCTCAGCGCACTGAGCGGCATCGATCAAGCCCTCTGGGATATCAAGGGCAAAGAAGTCGGCAAGCCCGTTTGCGAACTGCTCGGCGGCCCCGTTCGCGATACGCTGCGTTACTACGATCACCTGGGCGGCGGCAGTCTCGAAGGAATGTATAAGACCATCGCGCCCGAGGAGTTCGCCGAGCGCATGGACGAGAGCCTCAGCAAAGGCTTCACCGCTGTAAAGGCGATGCCGATCCCGGTTGCCGAGCTGATTGAAAGCCCCAGCGTGCTGAAGAATGCCGCGAAGTGCGTCGCCGCCATGCGCGATGCCGCCGGCGACGATTGCGACATCATGCTCGACTTGCATGCCCGAACCACTCCGGCCGCCGCGATTCAGTTCGGCCGCATGCTCGCCGACTACAATCTGTTCTGGTACGAGGAGCCGTGCTGGCACGAGAATGTCGATGCTCTCGTCGAAGTCTCTCGCACATTGCCCTTTCCCATCGCGACCGGCGAGCGCCTGGTTACCCGCTGGCAATTCCGTGAACTTCTCGAGAAACGCGCCTGCGCGATTGTCCAGCCTGACGTCTCGCACTGCGGTGGCATCAGCGAAGCACGCCGCATTGCGGCCATGGCCGAGACCTACAATATCGCCGTCGCCTGCCACAATCCGCAAGGCCCCATCAGCACTGCCGCTTCGTTGCAGGTTGCCTTCGCGACGCCCAATTATCTGATTCAGGAAGTGGTCCGGAACGATGTTCCCTGGCGCGACGAAATCGTTTCGCCGCCGCTCGTCACCACCGGAGGTACCGCGTACGCGCCCACGGCTCCGGGCCTCGGATTTGATATTAACGAAGCCGCCGCGGACCGGCATCCGTACCAGCCCGAAGTTACGCTGCCCTACTTCCATCGCGATGGCTCCGTCGCCGATTGGTAGACAGCGCCTGGTAGACAGCGCCCGGTAGACCGCGCCTGGTAATAAACTTAGAGTTCGCTCCAATGAAGCCCTTCGCCGCACTTCTCATTTTTGTTACAAGCTGTCTGGCTGCCGATATCGCGCAGCGCCCTCCCGCCGCGCCGCTGATCGCCTGCGATCCCTACTTCAGCATTTGGTCCACGAGCGATCATTTGAACGACGAAGTAACCAAACACTGGACCGGAACCGCACAGCCGCTCTCGAGCGTTATTCGCATCGATGGCGCAAGCTTTCGTCTGATGGGCCGCGACCCGCGCGAAATCGCCGGGCTTCCGCAAACCGCCGTGGATGTCGAACCTACGCGCACCCTCTACGATTTCGAAGGCCAGGGCGTGCATGTGCGAATGACTTTCCTAAGCCCGGTGCTTCCCGATCTCGAGTCGATCTCGAAGCCCATCACTTACATCACGTGGGATGTTCGTTCGCTCGATAAATCGCATGACGTGCAAATCTATTTCGACGCCTCGGCGAGTATCTCCGTCAATACCGGCGATCAGGAAGTGACTGCGTCGCGCTTCCAGCTCGGCAATCAGACCGTTCTGCGCGTCGGCTCGCAGCAGCAGCCGGTGCTTGAAAGGTCCGGCGACAATCTGCGCATCGATTGGGGATTTCTTTACACCGCATCGCCCGATCTGCCGGCCGCCACCGCGATCGCAGCACAGAAAACCGCGGCCGATTCGTTTCTGAAGACCGGGACCTTGCCGCTCTCCGACGATCTGAACCTTCCCCGCCCGGCGCAGCAGGACCGCCCCGTGCTCGCCTACGCGTTCAACCTCGGCACTGTGAACTCCGGCGCCGCGGTCTCGAGGCACGTCGTGCTCGCCTATGACGATCTGTTCTCAATCGAATACTTCTACCGCCGTCTGCGCCCTTACTGGCGGCGGAATGGGGCCGAAGCTTCCGACCTGGTGTTGGGCGCAATTCGCGACTTCGATGCAGTGAGCAAGAAGGCGCGGGCCTTCGACGACAAGCTGATGGAAGACCTCCGCCGCGCCGGTGGAGACGATTACGCGCGTATCGGCGCGCTCGCTTATCGCCAGGCGTTCGCCGCGCAAAAACTCGCCGCCGACTTGGACGGCACTCCGCTGCTGTTCCCGAAGGAAAACTTCAGCAACGGCTGTATCGCGACCGTGGACGTCATCTATCCCGCGTCGCCGATCCTGCTTCTGTTTAACACCGATCTGCTGAAGGCTTCGCTGACCCCCGTACTCGACTACGCCATGATGCCGCGCTGGCGCTTTCCGTTCGCCCCGCATGACCTCGGCACTTATCCCAAAGCCAACGGTCAAGTCTACGGAGGCGGTGAGAAGTCGGATGAGAACCAGATGCCGGTCGAAGAGAGCGGCAACATGCTCATCATGCTCGCGGCGATCAGTAAGCTCGACGGCAACACCAACTATGCCGGTAAGTACCTGCCGGCAGTCCGTAAGTGGGCGGAATACCTGAAAGAGAAAGGACTCGATCCGGAGAATCAGCTATGCACCGACGATTTCGCCGGGCACCTGGCCCACAATGCCAATCTTTCTCTTAAAGCGATTGTCGCGCTTGCCGCCTACGCGAATCTCGCCCCGAAAGACGAAGCCGCCGACTATCGCAAACTCGCGAAACAGTATGCCGCGCAGTGGATGAAACTCGCCGACGACGGCGACCATTACAAGCTCACCTTCGACCGTCCCGGCACCTGGAGTCAAAAATACAATTTGGTTTGGGACAAGCTGCTCGGTCTGAAACTCTTCCCCGCTTCCGTAGCCAAGAAAGAGATCGCGTACTATCTCGCCCATCAAAATCAATATGGCTTGCCGCTCGATAGCCGGAAGGATTACACCAAGCTCGATTGGCTGGTGTGGACCGCAACGCTTGCCGACAACAAAGCCGATTTCGAAGCTTTCTTAAGACCCGCCGCGCGCTTCGCGCAAGAGTCGCCGAGCCGCGTTCCGCTGACCGACTGGTATAACACTAAGACAGCAAAACAGGAAGGCTTCCAGGCGCGGTCCGTCGTAGGCGGCGTGTTTATCAAGTTACTCGCACGCTAGCCGGCGACGCGTTCTGTCAAATAGCCGGCCAGAACGCAAATGTTCTTGTGAATGTCGTAGTGCTCCAGCACTCGCTGGCGTCCCGCCTTACCCAAGCGCTCCCGAAGCGTCGGGTCGTCCATCATACGTCCAATCGCCGCGGCCATCTCGTCTACGCTGGAAGGCGTCACCAGCAGACCGTCGATGCCATCACGGATCAGTTCGGGAACACCGGTGACGCGCGTCGCGATGCAGGGAATCTCCATCGCCATCGCTTCCATCAGCACCACCGGAACGCCTTCCGCGAAACTTGCCAGCGCGAATAAATCGACAGTCTTGTAAGTTTCGAGCAGCGCGTTGCGATCGAGTCCGCCATGAAAGATCACGCTCGATGATGCCCGCAATTCATCCACACGCCCCTGGAGCATCGGCCGATCGGGCCCGTCTCCCACGATTCGCAATAGAAGCCTACGTCCGTCCAGCAATAGCCTCGCGCACGCCTCGATCAGGATCAGATAACCCTTCACCGGTACCACGCGTCCTACGCAAATAATCTCGAAATCGGATTTTGGAACACGCGCAAGCGGTTTGAACACGCCCGGGTCGATCCCCAGCGGTGTCACAAGTATCTTGCCCCAATCCGCGGGATGCGAAAATCGCATCAACTGGCTGCGTCCATACTGGCTGATCCCAAACACAAGGCGCGCCGCGTGAATTTTCTCCGGGAGATGAAATCCATACGGATCGATGAATTCGTCGGACCCGTGGATCGTCATCGAGTAGGTAAACGGAAAGATCTTCGCGATCAATAGCGCAACGGTCGAAGCGAAATGTGTGTGCAGATGCGTTAGGCCCATCGCTCGCATTCGGCGGCCAATCGCCGCGGCCTCCGCAAAGTAAAACAGATAACTCGGCAGCTTTTTCAGGTTTCCGCCGCTTAAACGAAGCGCGTATAACAGGCCTTTCAGATATGCTCCAGGCGCGCGGGAGAACTCCGCCGCTTGCCACGCCAAAATCCGGGTCGCGCCCGCTTCTTTAACGTAAAAGGCGCCGTCCGCCTCTTCACGTTCTTCGCCGGTAAGCTGAAGCCGGGCGCGGTCTGGAGACCGTATCGAACTTACTCGGATCTCGATTCCCAAATCCCGGAGCGCTCGCACTTCGCGCAGCAAAAACGTGTGACTGATGGTGGGATACTGGCTGAGAACGTACGCGATCGGAGCTGTTTTTTTCAAGCGAACCCGAATGTCATGATCGCATCATGGCACCGCGATCGCAAAATTGTTCCCGCGTGAAACCACCGAATTTGAACTGTTCCGGTACACGATGCGCGCGTAGACCACGTGCTGAGAAATGCCCGGCACCGCGATACTGCACGCCGACGCGCACGGCGTTCCCGCCAGCGACGCGCTCTCCGTTGTTTCGAAGTAAAACGGATTGTTCGTGTTGACCGACTGCGCGTTCGACGCCTGCCCAACCGCGCACACCTCAGCTCTGCTGGTGCAGAAGAAGCTCGCCGCGCTGCCGTTCTCCGCGTAGCCAAACTCCACAATCGCATTCGCCGCTTGCGAGCCCGCGGGCGGATGGGCGTTTACCAGCACCGGCACGAAGTCACCGTGATTCACAGTGTCGTCAGGCGGCGGAGGCGGTATCTTCACCGCCAATACCATGTCCCCAATGTTCTCGGCATACTCGGTCTTGGTAATGAGCCAGCGAGAATTCGCCAGGGCGTGAACATTCCAAAAAGGAGTGGTCAGGCGGTTACGCTCCAGAGCCTTCGTCAGCACACGCTGGTGCCGTCCGTAGTTATCGAGCCAGTTCAGCCCGACTTGCATTAAAGAATTGTAAACCGCCGCGTTGTTACTAATGCAGATGTCATATTCATCCGGCATTCCATTGGCCTGCCCCGGATAATAACAGTAAGCGCGGTTTACAAAAGGCGCGTTCACATAAACATCGCCCGCCGATGAACCTGAACGGCACTCGTTCGCCAGCACCGCCACACAGTATTTATAAGCGTCGGCCGATGCGATGCCGATCACGTTGCCCGTGGCCGTGCTGCTGACATCGAGCAGCGGCTTCGACCCGACGAAGGCAAACGTGGGCAGAAACTTTCGATCCATAAAGGCCATTTGCGATGCGGTAAACCGGTATAGCTGGCCGCCGACGACTCCCGCTGGGCTGCTGCCGTTTCCATTGCCCGAGCCTGAAAGTTCACTTCCATTGAACGGCCGCCCATCCAGGAAAAAACCCCGATCGGAGCCGGCTGCATTGATCCCCATTGTCGAAGCATGTGACTGAACGTGGTCGCCGTCAGCGAGCGAGTATTTGCCGGCAAAGAACGGATTGAGCTCAGTTACAGTCACCGGCGGCGTCGTCACGAATTGTGGAATTGACGTGTAAGTTCGAAGATTGTAACAATCGTAGCCGTATCCGCCGTTACACCGCGGATCCAATGAATAAGCGGTCACACTTGCGCCGCTCTCGATGTAACCATGCGCGTTGATGCTATAGTAATCGCCCAGAACGGTGGTTCCCGTCGAGTTAGTCCCGTGTGGGTCCGCGGCGTAGTTCCAATAAAATTCTCCGCCCGCGGAGGCCTGCCGCGTCGGATCCGGGTTGGCGCTGCAGAATGCGTAAACACCCATGTTGGCGCTCGAGTTCAGCAGGGTGCCATTGACCCCGCGCTGGAAGGTCCACGTCAGGTTATTGGTTCCGCCCTTCGCGATAAGCCGCATGATTTCCTCGCTCGCCGTTGCCGGACCGATCGTGAATTCATCGCCCACCGCGGCTGCCATCAGTTCGCCGGGAAGACCCGTCTCCATTGCGCCATTGCAGGCTGAAATCGAGCTCACGCACGGCGACGGATCGCGTGGTTCGCCATCCACCGTCACCGTCGTGCACTGGCTGCCGGTGACGCCCAGACTGTTCGGTGGACAGGCGCTCAACCCACCCGAGACGCCTCCTGCCGAGGCAAACGCAGTCCCGTCCACCACCTTGGATAGATATGGGCCCACGCCCGGCCGCGTGTCGTTGTCCGCGCCCCAGATGTAACTCCCGATTGCCGCCCATCCCGGCTGGTAAAGAGGATCGTTTCCTTTCAACGGGCACCACCGTGCACCCCGACTCGACCACGACGGCGCCGCGGCGATTACGCATCCCTTTGCCGTCCCCCCCACGCAGCCTAAGTTTCCGGCTTGACCGTTTGTGCTCGTATTGGGGTCGAAGATGACCGTCCATGCGATCGACGTATAAGGCCCTCGATACACTCGAAACACCATCAAACCTTGCTCGATGCCCACGAAATAGAATGTCGGGAATCGATCCATTTGGAAGCGGGAATCGAAGGCGTTCGTGAGGATCGAAAGATTGTTGCTGCCGGTAAGGTTCGTGGTGTATAGACAGGGTTGATTCGTCGGGGTTGTCCCGCTATTGCACGACGGAAGGTTTTCGTTCTCCTCGAAATGCCCTGGATGCACGGTATTCATCGGGTCGCTATGATTGCCGAAGTACTGCACTCTTGTCGGGGACGTGCCTCCGCAATAGAAGATATCCGGATTGAGTGCGTCGAACACGATCGAATCGAACACCCCGCACGATCCCCCCATATATCTGGCCAGTAAGTGACTCTCGCCGGTCACTCCGTCGATCCAATACATCGCGCCGTTCTGGCTTAGCGCACAGTTGTATCCGGCATTACCGGTCGGTCCTATTACCGGAGTGGGGCCGCAGAGATCGAATCCGCCGGTGAACGTCCACGTCGGGAACGTGCCCGTCTGGTAGTTGCTGCTCGCATACTGTATCGACACCGTATCCGCGCTAGCCGTCTTCTTGCGAATCAGCACGCCGAAGTTGGCGCTGGCATAGCTCGTCGACGCGCCATTTGTGGTTGGGCACGCTGTTTTGAGCGTGACACTGGTCAAGCTGTTTACCGATGCAATCGAGTAATCCACATTATTCACCGTAATGGTGCTTCCCGGAGACCAGTACGTTCCGAACAAATCACCGCTTGTGTAGGCGACAAATGTAGAGCCGTCGCAGGTAACCATGCCTCCCCGCGTCGCTACCTCGACGGCATTGGGCGGACGCACGCCGGCGCCCTGCCAAAGATCGATGGCTGTTCCGGTAGTTCCGAAACTGTAATTTGTCAGGCCCGTGGTAAGTAACTGGTCGAATTGATTCCCGCCCGCGTAGCAGTTTACTCCGTCGATGGTTAAGCATACGACGATCTTGCAGTCATCGGTGGGAGAGTTATTACAGCTCAACCTGCTGGTCGAGGCGTTGAGAATCACTTGAAACCAGTTCAGCGTACCCAAATTCGCCCCGCGCGAGCCCTTCAGGAAACTGATATATCCGAGAAAGCCATTATTGGCCGCCGTGAGCAGGAGCGTGCCGGCGTTGTTTCCGTTGATTGTCGACGAAAGGCTTCCGTCCTGGTTCGACAATGCCTGGGCCGGTGTTGCCCAAGTGCTTGAGCGCGCATAACCGAACCGCTGATTCTGGTTTACATCGGTAACCACACGGTCCTGGGGCATGGACACGCGGCGAATCAAAGCACCGGTAAACGGATCCACAATCTTTTGGGACCGGTCCGATAAACTCAGGGTTGGCCAAGCGTACTCGCCAGGGGCGGCCGCGTCCACCGGCTGGGGCTCAACATAAGTAATGCCCATCGGAATGTTTCTAGTCTGAAACTGACCAATAGCTGTGTCGCCCGTACTCGGGCACGTGATGCGGTAAAAATGCTGCGTGCTGGTCTGCAGCGCCCGCGAGTAGCGAATGCCATCGGAGCCACGCTCCGCGGCACGCTTGCCGATCACGAAAACGCGCGCACTCCCACTGATCGGGTTCCCCGGCCGGTTGTCCCTGTTTGCGCCGCCGAACTTCGATGGGTCTACATCCGGGACCAAAGGCGAGTAACCCGTTGATTCACTTACCTCCAGACCGCATGCTCCGCCATCCGGCGCCGTATAGGCGAGCACCGCCTGGGTGCTGGTCACTCCCGACATCCGAATATTGGTGATCGCCCCTTGAACCGGCATCAGAGCCGCGACGAAACCAATTCCATACCAAATACGGTTCATATTTCCGCTCACGGTCTTAGTAGCGTCTCCCCAGCGCCATCTTGGCCGAGAAGAAGTCGAGGTCGAGCACGCGGGACGCGGCGCTCTGCGTCCAGACTTCGGCCAGGAATCCCATCGGAGTGAAGGAGTAAGTGTTTGTATCCCTAGTTGAGATGGTCACCGGCGCGCTCCCGTTGACCACGGCTTGGATAGTTCCGATTGTTGTGCTGCTGATCTCGATCTGGTACCAGTTATTTGCCGCCACAGGAACACCGGTATCGCGGCAATAGGTCTGACTCGCGGTCATGGTAATCAGCATCCAGTTCGCAGTTGATTTTACGTCGCTTCCGATCGCGCTACAGGCGCTGTTGTAAGTGGCCGTGCCTGCGTTGTCGAACCGAACACCGATCTCGTAGTAAGGCTGAGAGGCCTGGACGCCATTTCCTAGTCCGACATAATACGTGGAGCTTATGATCGATGCGGCGTCGGTGCGAATCACATAGATCATCTTCCAGTTGGTATTGACGTCTAACGGCGGCAGGGTCAGACTGTCGCCGATCCCGAGAAACACGCGGCAGAAATTAGCCGTCACGCCCGAAGTCGCGCAGCGGAAAATTCCCGGATGGTTCGCGACCGGCGTATCAAAGCCCCACGTCGCGCCCGCTCCGCCAACACCCCAGGAAAGCTCTCCGAACCCATTATTGGGCTCGGCCACCGGAAAATCGTCCCGAATACTGAAGATACTCGTGTCGTGAACGTTGTAACTCACTGTGAGCGGGCCCGCCGGTCCGCCATCCGCGACCACCATGTTGTCACCGGCAGCCAAGTTACGCGCATTCACCGGAGCCCCCGTCAGGCTTGTTACCAGGTACGAGGATGTTGCGCTCGCGCCCGTTCCCGCCGACGTTCCTGTTCCCGTGGCCCCTCCCGTAATCTGCGTCCACGTGTTGGCCGGCGAACAGAGATATAGATTTTGTCCGGCAGCCGAGCCGGTATTGAAGAATTGCTCGCCGACGCCGCAAGTCACCGGCAGCACGCTGCCCGACTTGGCGGGTTTCGATGCCGCCGCACCCGACGCGTCCCATATTCCTGTGATCACGCGGCCGCCATTGATGGCGGTCTGGGCAGCCAAACTGCCCGCGGTGAACGCGATCGCAAATCCGATTTCAGAAACCCGCATCAGAATCCCCTCACGATCATTGCTTTGAAAGTCATGCTGGCCGGCGAGTAAGCTGCGCCGGTGAAGTTACACAATTTGACAGAGACATTGTCATTACTCGCCACCCGCATCATGCCTAAGATTCCGGACGGCAGATTCGCGGGCCACCCCGGCGCGATTGAATCCCCGGGCAGTGCGCCCGGCAAACTCAGCGTCACCTCGCTCGTGCAGGCATCCGTTACCACTGAAGCAAAAGCGAGGGTCGCCGTTCCTGCCAGATAACTTGGGATAAATGCGCCGTCCACGCTTACCAACGTCTGTAACGAGGTCTCGGTGATGTTAGCGCCCGGTCCGCCTGTGACGAACTTAGTCGACAAGAAGGCGCGCGCATCCCGTGCGCCGGCCGCGTTCCAGGTCCCGCCTGAAGCCGTCCAGCTGAACAGTGGAATCGAGTTCAACGGAAAGCCCGTGACGCTGCCTACCGCGTTGCATGCCAAGGAGCAAGTTGCGGTCAGGTTGTGGCCCACGTTGAGCAGTCCGTCGCTGGTCAGATAGAAATAGGCTGTGCCGGTCCCGCTCGTGACGGTTACAGTTGCCGGGCTGATGATTTGATATGCCTGGCTTCCAAACCTGAAGTTGCATGGAGTTGTGCCGCTGCATAGGCCGGCCACGGTGAGTACCGTGGTGCTGGTCATGGAAACATTGAAGTCGCCTAGCTGTGCAGCCATGGACGCACCCGGAGTACCCGTTCCGCCGCCGGTTTGAGCGATCGTTTGTGCCTGCCACCGGGAGTTAGCCTGGCTCCACATCAGCACTTGGCCGTCGGTCGCCGCCGCGGTTCCGACCGGCTGATTTTGTATCCGCACCACGGTCACGTTCGTGATGTCTCCGGAAACGTCCCCTCCGGCGATATGACTGTGTGTTGCCGGTGACTTACCTGCGAATTGAGCTTGCAGATCGCTGGTTACATTCGTGAGATACCCAAATGCAGTATTCGTGACCGTTCCGCCGCCGAGTTTGAGCGCGTTTACGCCGGGCGCCAATTGCGCATCCACCAGCGTGCCGGTGATCTGTGGAAACGAAACCGGTCCGCCGCCGGTGCTGGTTGGGGCGGACCCGCCGCTGCCCGAACCGTTCACCACACACCGGCCGCTCTGTGCCGTGGAGAAATTGATAACTACGTCATAAGTAAGTGGGTTCACCGTCACCGTATCCGGTTCTACCCGCTGAGCCGGAGATGAATTGTCATAACATGTGACGATTAGATTCGGATTCCCAAGCGCGTGCTCGATTCCAAGAATCGAGAGCGTGGTTGCGGCCGTGATCGGCTTCGAGTAATTCGGGGCCCACACCGAATCGTGCGGCTCCCATACGGCAGTAGTATTGTTCCAACGGAGCACCTGACCGTCGGTAGGGGCTGTCGTCGAGACAAGGCGTCCTTGCAAACCCGCGACGCGCAAGGCGGAGGGCACGCCCAAAACGTCGCCGGCAAGCAAGCTCCATGAGGCAACGGTCCCGTCCGTCGTCAAGAATGTCCCGGCATTGTTGCTCATGGCAGGCAGGCCGGTCGGCGGCGGCCCAGCCGGCGCTCCCAGCGCACTCCACACGTTCACCGCGGTGCATCCGTAGAGGTTTTGCCCGGCGGTTGTTCCGGTAAGAAAATAGAATTCGCCGACTCCGCATACGGCCGGCAGCGCGGAACCGGTCTTCGAAGGCTTGGTAGTGCTCGCACCCGAAAAGTCCACGCTCTTGGTCTGACTTTTTAAATCGATCAGGGTCTGTCCTCGACCCGGTCTGGCACACAGTAATAGCGCCAAGCCACTTACCGCCATCACACAGCATTTCATAAGCAGATTGATCCGTTCGGCCCGTACTTTCAGGCTCGATTCGATCGTAACCGCATCTTATCGATGGGAACTTAGTAAGTGCTTGATTCCAGAAGTCTGAACTCGTGTGACCGGAATTCCCGGCTAACGCTCAGGCCGGGCCGAATACACGCGTGAAGATCTGGTCCACATGCCGCAGTTGCCGGTCGAGTGAGAACGTCTGCGCGAGGCTGTCGGCGGGCAACAGCGAGGTGATCGCCGCGTCCGCTTCGATAGCGGCGCGGAAATCCGCCTCCTGCTCCCAGGCTTGCATGGCGTGCCGCTGCACGGTGGCGTATGCATCTTCGCGCAGCATTCCGGCGGCGGCCAAGTCGAGCAGCAACTGGCCCGAGAAGACGAGCCCCTTGGTCATGTCGAGGTTCCGCCGCATGCGCTCCGGATAAACCAGCAGCTTGTCGACGAGCCGGGTGGTCCTATCGAGAAGGTAGTCCGTCAGTATGGTCGAATCCGGAAGTATGATCCGTTCGGCCGAGGAGTGTGAGATATCGCGTTCGTGCCAGAGCGCCACGTCTTCGAAAGCGGTTTGTGCGTTGGAGCGGACCACGCGGGCCAGTCCACAGATTTGCTCGCAAGTGATCGGGTTGCGCTTGTGCGGCATCGCCGAGCTGCCCTTCTGTCCGGGCGAGAAGAATTCTTCGGCCTCTCGCACCTCGGTGCGCTGCAGGTGGCGGATCTCGAGCGCGATCCTTTCCAGACTGGCGGTGACCACGGCGAGCGTGGCGACATATTGCGCGTGGCGATCGCGCTGAATGACTTGCGAGGCGACCGGCGCAGGCACAAGTCCCAGGCGCGCGCAGATGCGCTCCTCGACCTCCGGCCCGATGTGAGCGAAGGTGCCGACCGCGCCAGACGTTTTGCCGACGCGCAGGTCCTCCGCCGCAGCCAGGAAGCGCCGCAGATTGCGGCCCGCCTCTTCGTACCAGATGGCAAGCTTTAGCCCGAACGTGATCGGCTCGGCATGCATGCCGTGTGTGCGGCCGACTTGCACGGTGTGCTGAAATTCGCGCGCGCGCCTTGCGAGGACCGCGCGCAGCGCGTCAATGCCCGCGATAACGAGCCGCGAAGCCTGCCGAAGTTGGAGCGCCTGCGCCGTATCGACAACGTCGGTCGAGGTGAGCCCGTAATGCAGCCAACGCGAGGAAGGCGCGTGACCGGAGGCGGCCATGGTCTCGGCCACGGCCGTGGTGAACGCGATCACGTCATGCTTGACGCGGGACTCGATCTGGAGAATGCGTTCGACATTGAAGCCGGCGTATTGCCGCAGTTCTCTTGCGGCCTCCGGTGGGACGACGCCTAATTCGGCCAGCGTCTCGGAAGCGGCCAGCTCGACTTCGAGCCACTGTTGAAACTTGTTCTGATCGCTCCAGATGGAGCCCATCTCGGGGCGGGTGTAACGCGGAATCATCTATAACGATTAGAACGCAAACACTTCGGAAGGCTGCTTCTGTTGCGCGACCACGAGCTTGGGATTTAGGCTACGGCGCTTCAGAACTTCGGCCGCGCCCATGCGAACCAGCTCCGGATGATTGTTGTGCTCGCTCAAGTGCCCCAGCACGACGGCTTGTGCAACACCATCGAAATCGTCCGCTAGATAATCGCAAGTAACCGCATTCGATAGATGCCCGTTGCGGCCCATTACACGCTGCTTCACCACCCACGGATACGGGCCAACCTTCAGCATCTCGAGATCGTGGTTCGATTCCAGCAGCAAGGCGTGCGAGCCGCGCAGGTGGAACTTGATGGAATCCGGAATGTAGCCGAGATCGGTGGCAATGGCGATCTTAATGCCCTGTGCGCGGAAGCAGAAGCCGACCGGATCGACCGCGTCGTGCGGGATGGTGAAGCTGTCAACTGCAATGTCGCCGACGATGAAGCCGCTGCCGGCTTGGAACAGTTCGAGCCGGGGGCAGCCTTCTTCCCAGTCGATGGCGGGCGCGGTCAGCCGCGAGACGTAGATCGGCAGCTTGAACTTGCGCGACAGCCGGCAGAGGCCGGACACATGGTCCGAGTGTTCGTGCGTGATGAGCACCGCGTCGATGCGATCGGCGGCTTCATCAACGGCCGCGAGACGGCGCGCCAATTCGCGCAAGCTGAGGCCGGCATCGACCAAAAGCCGAGTGCGGTCGGTGGCAACCAGTGCGGCGTTCCCGGAACTTCCGCTTGCAAGCACGCAAAATTTGAAGATAGGGTCTCCGCTGTGGTTGACGTTATCACAGAAACATTTAGAGGGGAAGATGAGAGTTGTCCAAGGGTGTGCGACATGAAAGTGAAGAGTTGAGTGGTTTCTTTTTTTGTGGCATATTTCTTAGCGTTTATATACGCTTAGATAAGACGGCCACTGAATGCCCGATACCCTTGCTCTCCTGGAACGACAGAAGGCAGACGTCTTACGCGAGATCGCCGGTTTGGGCGATCTCCGGCGCGGCTCGATTACGACTACTTCCGGCAAATGCGGCAAGCCGACTTGCCACTGTGCCAAACCCGGTGATTCCGGCCATGGTCCGAATCATCGGCTCACGCGCAAGGTTAAGGGCAAGACAGTGACAGAGACGTTCTCTTCTCCGGCAGCTTTGCGCAAGGCAGAGCGTGAGGTTGCCGAGTTTCACCGCTTTCAGGATCTCTGCGAGGAAGTGGTTGTTGTCAGCGAAAAGATCTGCCAACTGCGAACCGTCGAGGACACGCTGACTCCGCGGGAAAAAAA
>JBBROU010000009.1:0-63729 GCA_038229055.1 Bryobacterales bacterium
CAACCGCCCCAGGCTCCCGCTCTGCCCACTGCGGTCTGGATCAATCCGCCGCCCAAGAATGAATCCCCCAAACCGGATTCAGAGACCAAAGCTCATTAAACTATGCCGGCTGGTGTCTCAAAAGTCTTGACACGTTCCGATCATCCGGATCTTTATCTGTGAGGACATGCTCGCCGGAAGGAAGCTTGATGGCCCAGAAGCGCCCATTCTGGAGATAAGCGAACTGTTCGCCGTCAAGAGACAACGTCATGCGACGAGCGCTGCCCTGAAACACTCGAAGCCGGTAAACGTAAACCGCAGCTAAATTGTCTGCTGCGAGCGCGGAAAGGGTCAGTAAGACAAAAATTGGAACTTTTCCTGCCGCCGATACGATTGCCTTCCCGTGAACATCAGCCAATCGCATCTGAGCAGTCTATCATCACTACGACAAAGCCGTTCCCGAATCTAAGTACTTGAGAAAGTGATCAGTCCTAGACGCAAGGGTCGGTACGAAATTTGGACGACATGCGTGATCACAACTTATGAAACTGAGGCACTGGAGCATCGGCCCAAGTTGACGCTGTTGCAATAGTCTCTTGATCGCCTAAATGCATCCGCATGTCGAACAGGCGCCAGCCGACCGCTCGCTGTTCGGCAATGCGAATCGGGCCCGGGTCGGGAGGACCGGTTTCGCGAAAGCTCGGGTGCCAGGGCGGTGGATGTCCCTCTTCTTCTTTCTGGCCGGTTCGCTCACTTACCCGTTCGAAGAATTTCTCGGGACGGGCGACGTTCTCGCGAGCTAAAGACGCACAAGCGAGATGCGCCTCGGCCGCGAACACGGTCGCTTCCCATGAGCCGAGGCGGTTCGGTCCGGCGAATCCGCCATCCACAAAGAAGACTCCGTCGATTGTTAGTTTGACCGCATCCAGCGGCGTCTCGCGGTGCCCACCATTACTCCCATACTCACCGCCCGGAAATCCGTTCGGGTCTGACGCTCTCACGTCCGTGTTATCGCAGAACCAGAATCCATCGACCGTGATGAGCCGCTTGGAGCCGGGCAAGATCGTGTTCGCGAGCCCGCTGAATTTCCGGATTAGATTGTCATGAGCAAACGGTAGCAGCGCGGTCGGATTACAAACGAGTACAGCCTGATCGAGCGAACGCCAGAACGCGATCTGATTCCGATGGCCAAAGCTCGCCGTCAGGAAGCGCGGGTGGCTCTGAACTGGCTGCGTCAGCAACCGGCAGTGGTTTCGCCCATCATCGGGTCACGCAGGGCGAAGCGGCTTTCCCGGGACGATGTACGCCATCCCGATGGTGAAGGCGTTTACTTACGCGGGGATGTACGATCAGATTGATCAGCCCATAAGACGCAACTAGACGCTCAGACGCGCACCACGATTTTTCCGAAGTGGCCGCCGCGTTCCATAAGTCCGTAAGCCTCCCGCGCCTCTTCGAATGCAAACACGCGGTCGATGACGGGCCGCATCTGGTGCAATGAGATCGCGCGGTTCATGTCCTCGAACATGGCGCGCGAACCGACATAGATTCCTTGCAGGCGAATGCTGCGTACCAGCACAGGAACCGGATTCACTTCGCCGGCACCTCCGGTCAGCACTCCGATTAAGCTGATCTGTCCGCCGGACCGAACGGCCTTCAGAGACCTCCCCAACGTTCCGGCGCCGCCGACTTCCACAATATGATCCGCGCCGATGCCCCCGGCCAGGGTCCGCACGGCTTTCTCCCAATCGGTTGTCGCTTTGTAATTGATAGTCTCAGCCGCGCCGAGCGCGCGCACTTTCTCAATTTTTTCGTCGCTGCTCGAAGTCGCGATGACGCGTGCGCCTGTCATTTTGGCGAACTGCAGCGCGAAAATTGAGACGCCGCCGGTTCCTTGCACCAGCACGGTGTCGCCCGCCTTCAACTGGCCGGCGGAGATCAACGCATGCCACGCGGTAACGGCGGCGCACGGCAGCGTCGCGCCTTCTTCATAGGACAGATGCTCGGGAACGTGCACAAGTCCGTTTTCGTGCAGCACGACGTACTCGGCGAACATGCCGTCGATCGCACCGCCCAGGGCCGATTTCGAATCGGCTTCGGTAATCCCACCCGCGAGCCAGGACTGCATGAAGATGCCGGCCACGCGGTCGCCCTTCTTTACGCGCGTGACGCCATCGCCCAGTTCGACTACTTCGCCCGCGCCGTCCGAAAGCGGAATCAGGGGCAGCTTCAATCCGCGCCCGTACGACCCCTTCGTCACCGACATATCGCGAAAATTTAGCGATACGGCACGCACGCGGATCAGCACCTGTCCATAGCCGGGCTTCGGCTCCGGGCGCTTGGTCATCACCCACGCATCAATTCCCGTGGTCTCGCGAATCTCGTAAGCCTTCATAAGAATTTCAGCGCTGCAGCAAACTGCTGCCCTGCATGCAACCGCCCTTGGCGACGCCCATCGCGTCGAGCAGAGTCGGCGCGATGTCAAGCAGCCGCATACCTGTAATCTCCCCGCGTAATTTCACGTTGGGAGCGTTGAGAATGAAGGTGCCGAACTGGGCGTGATTGCAATCGTCGGGACCGGTGTCGTTTTCCTGTAAGTAGAGCTCGGGATAGCCGAGGCCTCCGATGGAGCGCCAGTAGAGTGCACCGAAGTGAACGATCATGTCCGGCGCCACGTTACGGCAATTCTGATAAATCTCGCTCGGGCGAAACACCAGAGAACCCATGGGCGCTCCACGATCATCGACTATGGCTTCGAACTTCGCCTTCATCTCGGCATAAAACGCATCGTAGTCGCCGGGCGCGAGAATGCCTTCCGGCTCGCGGCCCGTCACATTGAAAAAGACGCGCGCGTAGTAACCGCCTTCGCTCCACACCTTTGTGTGCTTCCAATCCACCAAGTTGGGTGAGAACGGAGTAGGTCCGGTCGGCGGCTCTTTCAGCGCCAGCAAACCCGCCTGATGCAGCCACTGATTGACGCAGAAGCCGCCTTCCAGGCGCTGTGCGCCGTGGTCGGAAACGACCAGGACTCCCGTGTCGCTGTCCAGCATCTCCAGCGTCTCGCCGATTTCGCGATCTAAGTAATGATAGTAATCGGTGATCACCGACTCGTAAGGATTTCCGGCTTCGTAATGACGGTGCTGCTTGTCGTGATACCTCCAGAACCCGTGGTGGATGCGGTCGAGGCCGATTTCGACGAACTGGAAGTAATCCCAATCCTGAGTGTCGAGCAGGTAGCGGATCACCTCGAAATGCTTCCGCGTCATCTCGTAAATCTGATCGCGCAGCCAAGTCTTGTCTTCGGTCCGGTAACCTTTCACATCCACCGGATAATCGCCCACGACGGCCTCGATCTCCTGCTTAATGGACGGGGGCGAAGTGTATTCATTCACCTTGGTATCCGGCGTCAAAAAGCAGCCGATGTTGACGCCTTGCACCTTGCGCGGCGGATAACTCGGAGGCACACCGATCACGACGCACTGCTTGCCGCTGCGGGCCAGCACATCCCAGATCGCTTCCGATTGGATGGAGGTGGAGTTCACCACGCTTAGACCCTTGTAGCTGTGATCGGAACGATTGCGGAATCCGTAGACGCCGAGCGACCCCGGGTCCTGGCTGGTCGACATACACATCCAGGCCGGCACGGTGATGGGCGGTATCACGCTCTCCAGACGGCCATAGCAGCCGCCCGCCATCAGCTTCCTCAGGTTAGGCAGCCCGTCCAGATTGAAAACGATCTCCGGCGCGGCGCAGTCCAGCCCGATGACAAGAGTCTTCACGCAATTTCCTTTCGCATAAGTAAATTGGCAGCATAGCAGACGCTTAACGGCCCTGTGTTACACTCGACAGCGGTTTCGGGGCGGACCCGTCCCGGGAAAATTTTATGAATGGGAAATCGGGCGTCGCGATCACGGGCGTGGGCTTAGTGACGCCATTGGGGCTGACGAGCGCGGAAAACGTGGAGCGAAGCTGCCGCGGGGAATCGGCCATTGGGCCGTTACTCGCTTTCGACACCGCGGGCCAAGCCTGCACCGCCGGTGCGCAGGTCCCGGACTTCGATCTGGAAAGTGAGCTGAAATATCCCAAGAGCCTGAAGTTCATGGTGAAGGCGGTGCGTTGCGCCATGCGAGCGGCTCGCGAGGCCATCGTGCATAGCGGCGTTCGGCTGGCGGAGATGGACGGCGAACGGGTCGCGGTCTACACCGGCTCCGGCCAAACCGGAATCGAATATGACGAATATTTCCGCGCCCTGGCACTGGCGTGGGAGAAAGGTCGTGAGTTCGACTATAAATATCTCGGGGGCATGCCTTCCCGCATGCTGGACCGGTACGTCTGTGTCCGGACGCTCTCAAACAGCGGCCTGGCGCTGCTTTCGACCGAGTTTGGAATCCTGGGGCCTAGCAATAACTTTGTCCAGACCGATACCAGCTCCGCCATGGCGCTGCATGCCGGATATTGGGATCTGATGGAGGGCCGCTGCGACGTGGCGCTTGCGGGCGGCTACGATTCATTGCTGCTCGAAGGGAACTTTCTGGCGTATCAAAAGGCCGGGCTGCTTTCGCCTTCCGATCCAGCGCGCGCGTATCGGCCGTTCGATGTCGAGCGTGATGGCCTGGTGCTGGGCGAAGGCGCTGGATTTCTAGTTCTCGAACGCTTGGAGGATGCCGACGCGCGCGGGGCTTCCTGCATCGGCCTTCTCGACAGTTTTGCATTCACGATGGATAGCGATCCGGCAGTGCGGCTTCCGTCTCATCCCGGCAAAGCGCTGCGCGAGGCGCTGGGCGCGGCCCGTGCCAATTCTGCCGGAGAGAATCCGCACGACTTCGTCGTCGCACAAGGCCGCGGAACCATTTCGGACGATGCGCATGAAGCGCAAGTGCTTGCCTCGGCGATTCCTGCCGCGACGCCAGTGACGGCGTTCAAAAGCCAGACCGGATATCTGGGTGCGGCAACGGCGGCTGTGGAACTCGGATTGGGCTTGCTGTGTGCGCGCCAGGGCTGCTTGCCGCCCATCGCGCGCTTGTGCCGGCCCGATCCGGCGTTCGCGCCCATCGACTTCGTGCGAAGTTCCCCGCGTGCCCTCACAGCGCGAAATCCGAGCGGTCTTTTCGTCTCCGCGTCGTGGGGAGGGCAGGTGTCTGCTATCGTGGCGCAAGCAATCCGAAATTAGCCTGCATGCCGCCCGAAACTGTCATTCGCAGTCTGAGTCACCTGTTTTTTCACAGCCAGGACACCTACCAGAAACAAAATTTGCTGGTGTGGGATGGCGGAACTTACTCCAGCCGTGAGTTTGCCGATGCTGTATTGCGTCTGGCTCACCGTTTTCACGTTCTGGGCCTGGCTCCGGGTGATCGCGTGGCGGTGTTCTCCGATAACCGGCCCGAGTGGCATATCGCGGATTTCGCCATTGCCCTGTGCCGGCTGGTTTCCGTTCCGATCTATTTGACGCTCGCCCCAAATCAAGCGCGGCATCTGCTGGCGCACTCCGGTGCGCGCGCCATGGTCTATTCGGGCGAGGCTGAGCGCAAGACGCTCGAACCTCTCCTGGAGCATTTGCCCGAGCTCGAATGGCTGTTCAGCATGGACGATGGCTTTCCTTTCGGACCGCCGCCCGCGGAGTTCGTTGGAACGCTGCGCCGCAATGCGCTTGAGACCGACCCGGAAGAGACCGCGACCATCGTCTATACATCCGGCACCACAGGCACACCCAAGGGCGTGATGTTGTCGCACCGGAATCTGGCGTTCGATATGGAGCAATCCATCAAGCGCCTGCCCGCTGAACGGGAGGTCGATCGCGCACTATCCATCCTGCCGCTTTCACATGTATTCGAGCGGATGCTTTGTTATGGATATTTCCGGCGCGGCGTTTCGATTGTTTATGGCGATTGGCATGACCTTTCACGGCTGCTGAAAACATACCGTCCCGGCCTGGTGGGCTGTGTGCCGCGCGTGCTCGAAAAAATTCGCGAGGCGGTGGACGCCAAGGTCGCGGAGTTGAATCCGCGCCGTCAAAAAATCTCGAGCCTGCTGGTGGAGGCCGCGCTCGACCGGTTGCATCATCCCAATAGGCGATCGCTGCGCACACGCGTGCTAGCACCGCTGGCCGATAAGCTGATGTTCGCTAAGATTCACGCGCAGCTCGGAGGGCTGGAATATATCATCTGCGGCGGCGCGTGGCTTGACCCGAAGCTGGAAGAGTTTTTCCGCGCGGCTGGTTTCGCGGTTTTGCAGGGCTACGGCTTGACCGAAACCTCGCCCGTAGTCTGTTTTAACGAATTCGGAAACGAGAAGACCGGGTCCGTGGGCCGGCCGATTGAAGGCGTGGAGGTCAAGCTCACCGGGAGCGGGGAAATTCTGGTGCGCGGCGGCAACGTGATGAAAGGATACTTTCGCGATCCGGAGGCCACGGCCGCGGCGTTTGAGGACGGCTGGTTCCGCACGGGCGATGTGGGCCGCATTGATGACGACGGCTGCGTCACCATCACCGGGCGCCAGAAAGAAATCCTGGTGCTCTCGAACGGCAAGAATATTTCCTATGCTCCCATCGAACAGGCGCTTTGTGGCAGCCGCTTCATCGAGCACGCGTACGTCGTGGGCGAAGGGCGCAATTTTGCCTCCGTTCTGCTGATTCCGCATCGTTCGAATTTGATGCGCCACGCTCAGGAACTCGGAATCGGCGAGGCCGAAGTACTGACATCCCCAAAAATCCACGCGTTGTATACGGCGGAACTGGCGCGGCATCAGGCGGAGTTTTCGCGGTTCGAACAGGTCAAGCGGTTTGGATTTCTCGACGAGGCGGCGCTGCTCGATCCTGAACTCGTGACCCCGACGCAGAAGGTCCGGCGGAATGTGCTCGAGAAGAAATATTTCCCGTGGATTGAAAAGTTGTACCATGAGGACCATATCCTCATAATCCCGCCGCCTTCCAAGCTGTAGGTTCAGGCGATTTATACTATTGGGTTCACCTTCATCCGGATTCAACCCAGGAACGTTTTCATGCCAGAGATGTCTACACGCGCCGAAATCGAACAGAAAGTCCTCGCCCATTTGAAGCAGGTGGCGCTGGAGCAACTTAACCTCAGCCCGGAACAGATTGCCGGCATTGAGCCGGACAAGCCGCTGCAGGAATCGCTGCAGCTCGATTCACTGGGCGCCGTGGTTCTGATTTCCAGCGTCGAGCGGGAATTCGGCTGCACATTCGAGCCGGAGCAGTGGCAGGAACTGGTTTCAGTGCGCGACATGGTCAACATGATTACCGACCGCGTTTGCGAGCAGAAGGCGGAGGTAGTAACTCCCGCGGAGCCGAAGGCATGACCGCTCCGAAGAGCCGGTCGCTGGTGGAAATGCTGCTCTCGCTGGAGAGTTGCACGCGTTACGGCGCGCGTTTCGTCACCAATGCCGGTCAGGAAACTTTTTATCCGTATAAGGAAGTGCTGCGGCGCGCACAGAATTCGGCCGCGTCACTGCAGGCCGCGGGAGTCCGCCCCGGCGATCGCATTGCGGTGATTCTGCCGACCGCGATCCATTTTTTCGATGCCTATTTAGGCGCGCAACTGGCCGGCGCGATACCGGCTGCCCTCTATCCGCCGTTCCGGCTCGGGCGGCTCGACGAATACTTCGCGCGCGTCCGCAAGATGCTGAACAAGATCGGCGCGCGCGTGATGATCACCGATAGCCGCATCAAGAAACTTCTCGGGCAGGCCGGGGAAGGCGTGACCAGCCTCGAACAGGTGATTGATGCGAAGGATCTGGCATCCGGCTCCGGTTGGAAGCCCCTCGACGTCGATCCCAAGCAACCAGCGTTTCTGCAATTCTCGTCCGGCACCACCGTCGAGCCTAAGGCCGTCATGATGTCGCACGAGAATCTGCTGCACAACCTCGTCATGATGGAAACCGCGCTGAATCGGCTTTCCACCAAGACCGATGGCTCCGAAGCCGAGCAGGGCGCCGTCTGCTGGCTGCCTCTCTATCACGATATGGGACTGGTCGGGAACTTTTATATGGGACTGTCCTACCCGGCCAATGTCACTTATCTCGGGCCGGAACAGTTCATCGGATTTCCCGCGATCTGGCTGCAGATGCTCTCCAGGTACAAGGCAATCATCACCGCTGCGCCGCATTTCGCCTACGGGCTGTGTGCCACCAAGGTTCTCGATAAGGATCTCCAAGGCGTCGATTTGTCGAACCTGTTGCTAGCTCTGAACGGTGCCGAACCTATCGATACCGATGGCATGAATCACTTCATCGAGCGGTTCTCGAAGTACGGGTTCCGTCCGGAAGCGATGGTTCCGGTGTACGGATTGGCGGAAGCCGGCCTGGGCGTGAGCTTCCCGGATCTGGGTATTCCCCCCATCGTGACCGAGTTCGACCGTGATGCGATGTCCGTTCAGCACAGAGCCGTTCGCGGCCGGGGGCGCTCACTGCCCTCGGTTGGCAAACCTCTGCCCGGTCTTACGGTCCAGATTTGGGATCCCGAGCACCGCGCACTTCCAGCGGGAAATCTTGGGCGCATCTTCGTTAAGGGTCCATCCATCACCCAGGGCTACTACAACGACCCGGAGCTTACCGCCAACATCCTGCATGACGATTGGCTCGATACTGGCGATCTGGGCTTCTTTTTCGAGGAAAACCTCTACATCGGGGGCCGGGCCAAAGACCTGATCATCATCCGCGGGCGCAATTTCGCTCCGCAGGAAATGGAAGACCTTCTTTACAAGTTGGACGGCTTGCGCGTCGGCTGTGCCGTCGCTGTCAGCACCGTGGTCGAGGGCGAGGGCGAACAGTTGTTCATCTTAGCCGAGAAGGACGTTCGCAGCACGCGGCCTGACGAAGAAATCGCCGCTGAAATCAAGAACCGCATTCTGGCCGGGCTCTCTTTGACTCCGTATCACATCGAAATTCTGGAACAGGGCACCCTCCCGCGCACTTCGTCGGGCAAATTGCGGCGAAACGAAGCCATGCGCCAGTTCCTCGCCGGTGAGCTCACGCCGCCAGAAAAAGTCACTACGATTAAGATTCTAAAAGAACTCGGCAAATCGCAGCTCGCCTGGGCCAAGTTCTCATGGCAGAAGCGGCAATCTGATCCGGACGCCGCAGCTTCCAAGATCAACACCCGCTAAAAATATCGTTTACGAAGATTTACAAAGGGCTTGACGGCTGCGTTCGGTTGCCGTAAAGTGAGATATCGCTCATTTTACAGGATCCCTCCCTTGACATTTTTTACGGCATGGTCCCGTATTTGGCGACCTACTTTGATTTCCGACCGCACTTTCGTACTAGAACATGCACTCCCGGTGTTCCGGTTGGAATATTTCGTACATTCACGTACAATGAGGGACGCTCGTACTTAACTTTAATAAATCCAGGCGGACTAATGTTTCGTAAACTAGCTCTGATAACGTGCAGTTTCATCTTTTTCGGGTCCCAAGCGAGTTTTGGCAGCATGATCTTTCTGGATTACCTGCCGGCGGTCCAGACGCTCTCGCCATTTTCGTCCGGGCAAGTTGCGGTACGGGTTTCCGGACTCGGCGATCACCAGCCGCCCTCTCTCGGGGACTACGATTTGAATCTTAACTACGATCCTTCTGTGATAACGCCAACCAGTTTTGTTTTCGGCGATCCCGTCCAGGGCGACCAGCTCGCGCTGAACGGCGGGTCCTCGTTTACCTCTTCTACGCTCCCGAATCCCGGTACTATAAACATTCAAGAAGTTTCGTTCAACGATCCGAACACGCTCGATACTCAGCAGGCCGGCACATTTATCCTGGGCACGCTCTTCTTCAAAACCGGCGTGTTGGGCACCACCCAGCTTACCTTCACCAATAACGCCTTTGGCGATTCGCAAGGCACCGAGCTTCCAGTAACCCTCGATACGGGTTCGATTACCATCTCGGGTGTATCCTCAGTCCCGGAACCCACCAGCGTTTTCCTATCTTTTATCGGTTTCACAATGCTGGCAATCCCGGTTTATCGTTCGCGGCAGCGCGCACTTCGCGGCAGCGGCCAGTCCCATTCCTAGTTCGTGGAGAATCAAACCTTATGGCAACTCAGTCTAAACGGTCTGGTCAAGTGAGCTTCGGCGCGCTTGCCAGGATGGCTCGTCCTTTTCCCCGGAAAGCGCAGTTTGTCGCGTGTTCCTTGTTAGCTATTTTCATTTTCGCCGGCTTTGCATCCGCCCAGGCCCCTCCGGTTGCCCCGGCACCGACGCAAGATCCCAGTGCGGCTAATGTTTGGTATGGCGCAGTTCCGCCGAACCAGAATGGAGCAGCGGTTCTGGTATTCATTCACGGATTGTCGGGCACCGCCATGGACTGGTTCCAGGGCAACGACATGTACAACTATGTCTACGCCGCCGGTTACCGCACAGCGTTTCTGAGCATGAGCGCCGATAACTCGAAGAACAGCGCCAGCACCACGGACAACGCCAAGGTCGTCACCAATCTGCTACCTATCGTCTACGCGCACTACAACACGAAGAGGGCCTACTTCATTACCCACTCCAAGGGCGGCCTGGATTTGCAGTACGCGATGATCGGCAGCAGCGCTGTCATGAATTCGGTGCGCGCCGTTTTCACCATCGATTCTCCGAACCAGGGCACCGAGTTAGCCGATTGCGCCACGGTCTACAATCCCACGCCTCCAGGTCCGGCCTGTTTTGTTGCGGCGAAGAATTTCGGTCTGAACACGCCGGGTGTCCAATCACTGCAGACTTCGATAATCGGGCCTTTTCGCACAACCGCCGATCCCGTTTTTGCCAAATCGGGAATTCAGTTTTACACGCTCGAGGGCAACACTTCGGCTGGGAATCCGCTAACCGCCGCTACCGGCGTGATTCTCACACAACTCGTTCCAGGAGTTAAGAACGACGGCCTGGTGACCGTGACCCGCGCCCAGCTCCCCGATTCCTACGCGTCCGACTTAGGCTTACTGTCGGCAAACCATTTCACCGCCGTCCAGGGCCATACTTCTTGGCCCATCATCTATGCCCGGCTTTTGGCGAAAGATCTGGATATCCAGGAGTTCTCGCGCAGCGCCAGCGGCGGTTTTGGCGATGACCACAACACCTGGGCGTGGTCCATGAAATGGTTTAACGGCAAACTCTACGTGGGTACCGGTCGTGAAGTGAACTGCTTTTCGCTGGCGGACAACGCAGTGCAGACGGGCAACCCGGGCTCTTATCCTCCAGCATCTGGCGGCTGCCCGCCGGACTATACCGACCTGAAGCTCCAAGCCGAGATCTGGCAGTATACGCCGCAGACCCACACGTGGGTCCGCGTGTATCAATCTCCGAACACAGTTCCGCTCGGAGTCAACGATGTAAACGGCAACCCCAAATTTACCGCGCTCGATGAGGGCTTCCGCGGAATGGAGATCGTCACCGAGCCCGGCGGCGGCCAAGCTCTGTACGTCGGAGGGGTGTCCGGCTCCGCAGTCTACGAGAAGTTGCCCCTTTATCTGAACACCACCAACTACCCCGGCCCCCGCATTCTTCGCAGCACGGACGGCGTGAACTGGGCTCCGTTGCCGAGCGGTCCCGGCACGTTCCTCGGCGATCTCTATAAGAACTCGGTAACGCAATACGCAGGCGCGAAGGTGGGTTACATCATCCGGTGCTTCCGCTCATTCAAGTTCTTCAACAACACGCTTTACGCCTCGGCCGCCGATTTCATCGGCACCGGCATCATCATCTCTTCGACCAACCCGGCCGCGGGCGGCGACGCCTGGCAGAAATCGAGCCCGCCGGCTGAAATTCTTCCCGTCCGCAGTTTCGATGTTTTTAACAATCAGCTCTACATCACCACTGGAGACAGCCGTCTGACCGCGCCCGACCCGGGCGGCGTACAGCAGCCCATTGGTTACGGAGTTTACCGGACAAGCGCCCCCACAACCGACATCAATGCCTTCACCCCGGTCATCACCAATGGGGCTGGAATGCCGCTTGGGCAACGCGCGCAGGATGGTCTCAGCCTGAAGGAATTCAACGGTCAGCTTTACGTCGGCACGGACAGGCCGCCGGAGATGGTTCGCATCAACCCCAACGATAGCTGGGATCTTGTGGTGGGTCCCCCTCGCCCGGTGAACGGCGTCCAAAGATACCCGCTGAGCGGAATGTCGGTTGGCATGGGCAATAACTTCCAGGGCCACTTCTACCGCATGGGCGTGAACACCAATTCCAAGGAACACGCGCTCTATGTCGGCACTTGGGATTGGGGCGTGTCCCTCCAACCGATCGCGCTGTTCGGCCAAGCGTTCCTCCAGGAATACGGTGCGGACCTTTACAAGACGACGGATGGCATTCGCTGGACCGCCGTGACTCGCGACGGCAGCGGCGATATGCAGAACTACGCGATCCGCAGCATCGAGAGCACTCCTTTCGGATTGTTCTTCGGCAACGACCGGCTCATCGGCGGAACGCAAGTTTGGATGAACCAGAGCGTGCTCGATTACAACGGCGACGGCGCCATCGACCAGCTCGACGTCAACACGATCATGGCGGCCAACGGGCTGAAGGTTCCCCCCGGGGATCCGCGCGATCTCGATCAAAACGGCGTCATCAACTTGAATGACGCGCGCATGTTGGCCACGCAGTGTACGCTGCCCAATTGCGCAACCGGTGGTGCTCCAACACCCAAGCCCGCCGCCCCGCAGCACATGTTTTCGACCGATATCGCGACCACCGGCGGCGCGGTTCAGCTCTCCTGGGAAAATACCGGCGCGGCGGCCTATCGCGTTTGGCGATCGGTTACCTTACCGGCGCTGCAGATTTTCCCGGCTGGATTCACGATACCGTTCTTCCCGGGAGTTATCGGGCCGGTAGTGATCCCGCAGGATGCCCTGCCGCCGAGCGGCAAGCTTTACCTCGCCTGTCAGACCGGCAATACTCTTGCCTGCACCGTCGATAACCTAGTCAATGGGTTCGCTGGCACGTCTTTCCCAGTAGGCTTTACGCAGATCTCGCGCCAAACGGCAACTACCTATGCGGAACCTGCGCCGAGCATCTATCCTTCGCGGTATTTCGTACAGGCCGAGGATGCGCTGGGCAACCTGTCCGATGTCTCCAACATGGTTGGCGGACCTTCGGCGGCAGCGCCTGGGACCGTACCGGTGGCGGCCACGATCAAATAATCGGCAAACACTCGCATTTCCAAAAGGGGGCGGCTTCGGCTGCCCCCTTTTTTATTGAACACGATAGACTTGAATTATCAACGATGGAACAACGCATCCGCTCGACTACTGTGATTTGCGTGCGTCGAGACAACAAAGTCGTGATGGCCGGCGACGGTCAGGTCACGCTCGGCCATGAAGTGCTGAAAGCCTCCGCCAAGAAGCTCAGGCGGCTCTATAACGATAAGATCCTAGCCGGATTTGCCGGCTCGACGGCGGACGCCTTTTCGCTGTTCGCCCGCTTCGAAGCCAAGCTGGAACAGTTTAACGGCAACCTGCCGCGGTCGGTGGTCGAGCTCGCCAAGGACTGGCGGACGGACAAGATCCTACGCCATCTGGAAGCGCTGCTGCTGGTCGCCGATGCCAAGAACATCTTCATTTTGAGCGGTAACGGCGACGTGGTTGAGCCCGATGAAAGCGTGGCTGCTATTGGCTCGGGCGGCCCGTTTGCTATATCCGCCGCGCTGGCGCTACTACGCAATACCAAGCTTTCGGCGCGACAGATCGTGGAACAAGCCATGGGCATTGCCGGGAAAATTTGCATCTACACCAACGAAAACATTACTTATGAGGAGTTAGCCTGATGGTGATCTACCTTCCTACCCAATCCGTGGAAGAGGCGCCGCTTCTGGACGAACTCACTCCTCGGGAGATTGTCCGCGAGCTGGATAAATACGTGATCGGCCAGCCTGAAGCCAAACGGGCGGTTGCTATTGCGCTCCGGAATCGTATTCGCCGGCAGAAACTTCCGCCCGAGATGGCCGACGAAGTCATGCCGAAGAATATTCTAATGATCGGGCCTACCGGCGTCGGGAAAACGGAGCTCGCCAGGCGACTTGCCAAACTGGCCAGTTCGCCTTTTCTCAAAGTGGAAGCCAGTAAATTCACGGAGGTCGGGTATGTCGGGCGCGACGTCGAATCGATGATCCGCGATCTTCTCGATATAGCTATCGATATGGTGCGGGAAGAGCGGCTCGACGAGGTGGCCGAGCGTGCTGAAGCGCTGGCGCAGGGGCGGCTGCTTGATTTGTTGATGCCTCCGCCCGCTGAAAATGGCGAGCCGAACGACAAGTCCCGCGAGAAATTCAAAGAACGTTTACTGGACGGCAAGCTGGACGACCGCATGGTCGAGATCGATGTGAAGGATCGCGGTCCGACGTTCGAGATCGCGGCCACCGGCGGCATGGACGAGATGGGGATCAACTTGAAAGACATGATCCCGAATCTGTTCGGCCCGCGCAGCCGCAAGCGTTCCATGCGCGTCGCCGAGGCGCTGGATTATCTGATTCAGGAGGAAGAGCAGAAGCTGATCGATATGGATCAGGTGACGCGCGTTTCCATCGAGCGCGTTGAAACCAGCGGCATCATCTTCCTCGACGAGATCGACAAGATTGCCGGGCGCGAAACCGGGCACGGTCCGGATGTCAGCCGCGAGGGCGTGCAGCGGGACATTCTGCCCATCGTCGAAGGCACGACGGTAAACACGCGCCACGGCTTCGTGCGCACGGATCACATTCTGTTCATCGCCGCCGGCGCGTTTCACGTCTCCAAGCCGAGTGACATGATCCCTGAGTTGCAGGGGCGATTTCCTATCCGTGTGGAGTTGAAACCGCTCACCATGGAAGATTTCGTGCGCATCCTGAAGGAACCGAAGAACGCGCTGTCGAAGCAATATGTCGCGCTCATGGAGACCGAGGGCATCAAGCTCAATCTGACCGACGATGCGCTGGAAGAGGTGGCGCGCTTCGCCGCCCGAGTCAATGAAGGCGCTGAAAACATCGGGGCCCGCAGGCTGCACACCATCATGGAAAAGCTTCTGGAGGAGATCAGCTTCGAAGGTCCCGACCTGAAGAAGAAGACCGTGAAGGTGGATGGCGCCTACGTGCGCAAGCAGCTTGAAGACATCGTGAAAGATCAGGACCTGAGCCGCTACATTCTCTGATGCGGCGCGTTCGGATTCTGCTTCTGTGGACGGGCTGTGCGGCTCTTGCAGGGTGCGGTTACGTCGGCGAGCCTCTGCCTCCCGCGCTAAAGCTGCCGGGACGCATTGTCGATTTGGCGGCTGTCCAGCGCGGCAGCAAGATCATTGTGCAGTACACCCTGCCCAAGCTCACCACCGAGGGGCAAGCCATCCAAACGCCTCCTGAAATTCAGCTTCGGATCAATGGCGAGTCGCGCCCTATTCCATCCGGCGTAACGCGTCACGAGTTCCCGGCCGAACCGTTCTACAACCAGACGGTCTCGCTTGCAATCTTCCTGTTGAACGAGAACCATCGGGATGCCGGACCATCGAATACCGTCGCGCTGAAGGTGGTTCCCTCGCTTCCGACGCCGAACGACCTGCGCGCGGTCAGCGACCCGGCAGGCGTCAAGCTGACGTGGCAGCCTTCGTCCGGCACTTTCCGCGTGCTTAGAAAATCCGCCGGCGAGAAACAGTATACCGTCGTTGCTACGCCCAGCGCACCGTCTTTCATCGACACCGGCGCGGAGTTCGGAAAAACCTATCACTACATCGTGCAGACGGTCGTCGCGCTGGCGGAAAGTGACCTTTCCGCTGAGGAGACGATCGCGCCCAAAGATACTTTCGCGCCCGCGGTGCCATCCGGTCTCACTGCCGTCGTCTCCACCCAAAGTATCGAACTTGTTTGGGACCGCAACGTGGAACCGGACCTGGGGGGCTACCGTATCTACCGCGCGGCGGGCGATGGGCCGTTCGCGCGAATCACCGAAACCCAGGAATCGCCCAGCTACAGCGATCGCAAACCGCAGTCCGGTGCAGCCTTCCGCTACCGCGTTTCCTCCATCGATCGCGCCGGAAATGAGAGTGAGCCATCGCCTTCTGTCAGCGCCGTAAGCCCGTAGTTTCCGGGGCTGGATGTTATAATCGGAACCAAATTATGAAGTTTTTTCTGGATACCGCAAACATCGACGAGCTCAAGAAAGCAGCCGCGTTCGGGATCGTCGACGGTGTCACCACCAACCCGTCATTGATCGCCAAGGAAGGCCGGCCGATCGAAGAGCAGATTCGGCGCATTTGCGACATTATCGACGGAGACATCAGCGCCGAAGTGGTTGCCACCACTGCCGATGAAATGGTAGTGGAAGGCCGGAGGCTGGCTAAGATTCACAAGAACGTCGTCGTGAAGGTTCCGCTGATCCGGGAAGGAATCAAGGCGACCTCGCGCTTCAGCCAGGAAGGCATCCGAACCAACGTGACGCTGTGTTTTTCCGCCGCGCAAGCCCTGCTGGCGGCCAAAGCCGGCGCATACATCGTCAGTCCCTTTGTCGGTCGTCTGGATGACATTGGGCAGGTCGGCATGGATCTAATCCGGCAGATGTCAGTCATCTACAAGAATTACGGGTACGCAACTCAGATTCTGGCCGCATCGCTGCGCTCACCGATGCACGTGATCGATTCGGCCGTTGCCGGAGCCCACATCGGCACGATGCCTTTCAAAGTTTTGGATATGCTGTTCAATCACCCTTTGACCGACAAAGGTCTCGAGCAGTTTCTCGCCGACTACGCCAAAGTCTTCCAGGAAGCCCCCGCGGGGAGATAGGCCTGACACTGACCACGCCAATGCTGGCAGGCGTCCTTGGTATCGCGGCTGGTTTGGGACTTCGCGCGTGGAAGAAGGGTCGCCCCACCGTGGCTGAACTCGAGCGGCGGCGCCGTCTCGATGTCTCAGTTCGCGGCAAGATTGGCGATGCCATGCTGATTGAAGTGGAGGGCGATTCGCTGGTCTTTAACTACCAGATCGGCGGAATGGAATATACTGCCGCTCAGGACGTGTCCGCCCTTGCTGTCGTGCTGCCTGAAGATCGCTGGCGATTGGTCGGACCGGTATCCATCAAATATGAAGTGCGGAACCCGGCGAACTCCATCGTAGTCTCAGAGGAGTGGAGCGGGCTTCGCAAACGATAAGGCAATAAAAGGAGACCTTTCTATGACGAAACGAAATATTGTCCTCGCGGGGGCGGCATCGCTGGCCCTATTCGCCTCGGGAATTCTAGTGGGAGCGAACGCCTTTGGCACACCCTCGACCATTTTGCACGTGGTTACGGTGAAGTGGAATGCCACCGCAACGCCGGCACAGCGTCAGGCTGCCGTCGATGGCGTCAAAAAGATGGCCGGAGAATTCCCGGGGATCAAAAACGTTTGGGTAAAGACGATTAAGGTGCAGCCTCGAACTTACGATGCGGCGTTTGCCATGGAGTTCACCGACAAAGCGGCCTTCGATAAGTACACCAAAGATCCCGCGCACATGGAATGGAAGAAGATCTACGATCCCGTGCATGAAGAGAGCACCACGCACGACTTGACGAATTAACTGTCACAGCGCAAGGGCCCGCGCGCGGGCGACGGGAATGAACGTGAGCGTTGTCACGTTAAACTGAAGTTAACCACTCATGATTCAAAATGGCATTCCCGAAGGGCTTACGTTTGACGACGTATTGCTGGTGCCCGCGCGCAGTGAAGTTCTACCGGCGGATGCCGATACCCGCACACAACTCACGCGCCGCATCTCGTTAAACATCCCGCTGGTCAGCGCGGCGATGGACACGGTCACCGAATCGCTTCTGGCGATCGCCATCGCGCAGCAGGGCGGCATCGGTTTTATTCACCGCAACATGACGATCGACCGGCAGTCGGAGGAAGTCGATCGCGTCAAGCGCAGTGAAAGCGGGATGATTGTCGATCCCGTGACCATCGCACCCGACAAGAAGATCTCCGACGCGCTGGCGTTGATGGAGCACTATCGCATCTCGGGCGTGCCCGTCACGAAAGACGGGCGGCTGGTCGGGATTCTGACAAATCGCGATCTGCGTTTCGAGACCCGCACCGATGTTCCCATCTCCGAGGTGATGACCAAGGAGAATCTGATCACCGTGCCCGTGGGCACCACGCTGCACGAGGCCGAAGCGATCCTGCACCAGCACCGCGTGGAGAAGCTCCTGGTGGTTGACGACCACTACAATCTTAAGGGCCTCATCACCGTCAAGGACATCCAGAAAAAGCTAAAGTATCCCAACGCGGCGAAAGATGGGCAAGGCCGGCTGCGGGTGGGAGCGGCCATAGGAGCGGGGGGCGATTTTCTAGAGCGTGCCGCCGAGTTGGTGTCGCGAAAAGTCGACGTGATCGCGATCGATACCGCGCACGGCCATTCGCTTCGGGTGATGCAGGCTGTCGGCGCAATCAAAAAGGCGTTTCCGGATGTCGATCTGGTCACCGGAAACATAGCGTCCTATGACGCTGCTTGCGAGCTGATCGATCTTGGCGTCGATGGAATCAAGGTCGGCATCGGCCCGGGCTCCATCTGCACCACGCGCATTGTCTCCGGAGCCGGTGTGCCGCAGATCACCGCCATCTCGGAGTGCAGCCGTGCCACGCGAAACGCCGGCGTTCCACTCATTGCCGACGGCGGCATCAAATTTTCCGGGGACATTACCAAGGCCATCGCTGCCGGGGCCGATTGCGTCATGATCGGAAGCCTGCTCGCCGGAACCGATGAGAGTCCGGGCGAAACCATTCTTTATCAAGGCCGCACATTTAAGACTTATCGAGGCATGGGTTCGCTCGGCGCAATGGCGCAGGGCAGCAGCGACCGTTACGCGCAGGATTCCAGCGCCAAGCTGGTGCCCGAGGGCATCGAAGGGCGCGTCGCCTCAAAAGGTCCGCTGGCTGAGCTGGCCTATCAACTGGTCGGAGGCCTCAAGGCCGGCATGGGATATTGCGGCTGCCCCGATATTCGAAGCCTGCAGGAGAACGCCCGGTTCCTGCGCGTTTCCCCCGCGGGTCTACGCGAGAGCCACGTGCATGACGTGATTATCACCAAGGAAGCGCCTAATTACAGGGCCGAATGAGCGCTTCGCTGGTGAGCGAGGTATCGGGGCTTTAGGTATACTGAGTTCATATCTCTATTGTTTTGCGGTGCTTCTTTTCAGTTTTTCCAACCGTGGGGCTGCGCGGGTTAATCCCGCCGCAGCCCCTTCGCGTTTTGGAGGCGGCGCAAATCATCGGATGCGCAACAAAATCGACAAAGGAATGTAGCAATGAGAGAAAAAGGTACGGTTAAATGGTTCAACGCTGCCAAGGGCTTCGGCTTCATTCAGCGTGAAAATGGAGAGGATGTTTTTGTTCACTTCTCGGCGATTCAGTCCCAGGGCTACCGCAGCCTCGACGAAGGATCGCGGGTGGAGTTCGAGGTGACTCGCGGTCCCAAGGGTTTGCAGGCAGCCAACGTAACAGTGGCTTAGTTGGAGTTTCCCGGGCAGAACCGGCCGCCCGCGTTGTCCGCCGGTCTCCGGAGTTTCGCAGTAGAGAAAGGGTTTTTGATTGAGTAAAGAAGACAGTATTGAAGTAACCGGCACGGTGCTGGAAAAGTTTCCCAGCGGGCTGTTCAGTGTGCAATTAGAGCAAAACCGCGTCGTGCTGGCCCACTTGGCCGGACGTCTGAGGCGCAACCGCATCCGGGTTCTGGCCGGCGACCGCGTAACGTTGGAACTCTCACCTTACGATCTAACCAAAGGCCGCATCACCTTCCGGCATCGATAACCCCTTTTCCCTTCGGATATATTACTGAGAGTTTTCCCCCGGAATTAAGACTATCTGGCGATGTTACGAACGCTGTTCGTTTTCGGGACTCGGCCCGAGGCGATCAAGATGTGTCCAATCATCGGCCACCTGCGCACCCGTCCGGACGACTTTTCCGTGCGTGTGTGCGTCACCGCGCAGCACCGCTCCATGCTCGATCAGGTACTCGAGGTTTTCCATGTAGTGCCTGACGTCGACCTGAACGTTATGCAGGCAGGTCAATCGCTCGGGGCCTCGGCCGCGCGCATTCTTACCGAACTCGAGCCGGTGCTCCGATCCGAAAAGCCCGACGTTGTCGTGGTCCAGGGAGATACGACGACCACTTTCACCGCCGCTCTGGCGGCTTTCTACCAAAACATTCCGGTAGCCCACGTGGAAGCCGGACTTCGCACCGGAGACATCACGGAACCGTTTCCCGAGGAGATGAACCGCGTTCTTACGGGACGCTTGGCCCAGATGCACTTCGCTGCGACCGGGGGCGCGGCGCAAAATCTGATCCGCGAGGGAGTTGAAGAAAGCCAGATTTGGATCACTGGAAATTCCGGCATCGACGCCGTGCTGTGGGTTCGCGATCGCCTGGATTCGGGCGAGATTCCCGCGACTGCATGGGCGGGGCTCGACACCGGCAAACGGCTGATCCTGGTGACTGCGCACCGTCGCGAGAGCTTCGGACTTCCGATGGAGAATCTATGCCGGGGTCTGGCGCGCCTCGCTCAACGCCCGGATGTGCAGCTCGTCTTTCCGGTGCACCGCAACCCCAATGTACAGGAGCCTGTGCAGCGAATTCTTGGAAAACTCAAAAATGTTTTACTGCTCGATCCGCTCAATTATGTGCCGTTTATTGATTTAATGCGGCGAGCATTTTTCCTGATTACCGATTCCGGCGGGGTGCAGGAGGAAGGCCCTTCGCTCGGCAAGCCGATTCTGGTGATGCGCGAAAAAACAGAGCGGCCTGAAGCGGTTGCGGCGGGCACGGTGCGTCTGGTCGGCACCGATGAGAACCGCATTTATGCCGAGGCTTGCAAGCTGCTCGACAACCCCGAATCGTACCAGCGAATGTCGCGCGTTCACAACCCCTATGGCGATGGGTCGGCAAGCCGGCGAATTGCCGATGCAATTCATTCATTCTTAACGCCAAATTAAAGACAAGCGTTGCGAGTTGCGGACGTTTTGATGGCAAAGAATGGCTTGGCTCCGTGGCTCCGGCGATTATAATGAAGGCAGATCATGGTCGAACGCAAGAGTCCTACTCCCGTCAACCGAGCCCGTAAGCAGGCTCAAGAACCAACCGAAGACCTGACGGCCATTCTTTCTCAGAAAGTGGTGGGTCAGCCGGCGGCCACAAAAGTGATCGTTCCGTACATTCAGATGTTTCAAGCGGGACTGGCACCGGAAGGCCGGCCGGTCGGCATTTTTCTGTTGCTCGGTCCAACTGGAACCGGAAAGACCAAGACCGTGGAGGCGCTCGCTGAAATCCTGCATGGCAGCTCCAAGAACCTTTTGAAGGTGGATTGCGGAGAGTTTCAGATGGAACACGAGGTTGCGAAGCTGATCGGTGCGCCTCCAGGATATCTTGGCCACCGCGAGACCCAGCCGATGCTTTCGCAGCAGAAGCTGACGTCTGTCACAAGCGACAAGAGCGCGCTCTCGCTGGTGCTGTTCGATGAAATCGAAAAGGCCGCTCCCTCGCTCACACGGTTGCTGCTGGGCGTCCTCGACAAAGGGACGCTGCGGCTGGGCGACAACTCGGTCGTGAATTTCGAAAAGAGCTTGGTGTTCCTGACCAGCAACCTGGGCGCGCGGGAAATGATGAAGGAGATCAATCCCGATTTCGGATTTCAATCGGCGACCGGGTCCCCCCGCCCTGCCGAGCTTACCAGTAAGCTTCAAAACATCGCGCTGGCGGCCGTCCGCAAGAAATTTTCGCCCGAATTTGTGAACCGCATCGATTGCGTGATCACCTACCAGCCGCTCAATGTGGAATCGCTCTCCGCCATCGTCGACCACCAGATTGCGGATCTGCAGAATCACGTGAACACGAGACTAGGCGCCCGCTGTTTCCAAATCGAGGTGCCGTTCGATACGCGGCAATGGCTCATTGAAAAAGGCACTAGCTCAACTTACGGAGCGCGCGAGCTGAATCGTACGATTCATCGGAATTTGACCCAGCCGCTGGCCACCATGGTCGCCACCGGGCAGATCGATCCCGGCGCACGGGTGCGTGTCGAAGTCAACGAAGACCGCGAGGCACTGACGCTCCGTTCGACCATGAATGGCGAGGCCGAGGTGCCAAGCCATCCCACGGTGCTGCTAGTGGATGACAACCGCGATCTACTGCAATTCCTCGAGCGGCTGATGGCCGATGCCGGCTGGAAGCTAATCACTGCGGAATCGGCGAATGAGGCCCGCAAGCTGGTCGCAAAACAGCGGCCGAACGCCGCGCTGCTCGACTACATGCTGCCGGATGGAAACGGCGTCGAGCTGGGTCAGCAGCTCAAACAGAACGCGCCTAAGATGCAGGTCATCATCATGACCGGCTCCATGTTGCCACCTGAAGAGGAAGCGATTTGCGAGGAAAACGACTTCCCCGTGCTCCGCAAGCCCTTTCTGGCAGGCGACGTCATGAACCAAATCCGCGGCCGCTTGACCGGCGTCATCGGCGCGGCGCTCTGAGGTCTAGCCTGCACAACTGCATCGTCACGACACATCGTCACGAAACATTGACGGACCGGGACAGGAACGGTAGGATGGTTGTGCGGGGTGGAGCAGTCTGGTAGCTCGTTGGGCTCATAACCCAAAGGTCGTAGGTTCAAATCCTACCCCCGCAACCAAACCAAGTCAATAATTTTCGTCCCTCTCCTCTTGTAACCCAAAGAAACCCAACGATTATTGCTAACAGCTTGGCGCACTCTAACTGCTGTATCACCCTCTCGCCATTGGATTTAGATCCTTGCGATGACTGAAGTGGCTATGGATGTGCGGCAGCTTGGGGGTGGGGTAGAGAGATCTCCTGCTCGATCACGTAGCCAATTACCGCGTAACCCTTCGACCTGCGCTCGAACCTGGCGGCCACTTCACGTTGAGACTGGGTCACAGAACAACCCTACAACGTTCTCGGCGTTCGATCAAAAGCACATGTCCGATCGGCCTGCAATGGTGCCACGTAGCCCCTCAGGTGCTGTTCGCGTTCTGGAGTGTGGCGACGCGGCCGGTCGACGTGAACGGCCTGGGAATGCCCACCGCCCAGACCCTCGCTGAGGTCGAAGCCATGCCCGCTCGTTTCCTGCTGCTGGCGGAGCCTCCCACCATGATCGACTTCTGGCTTGAAATCGTGGCGTCACACGATCTCAACGGCAAGCGAATCCACGATGCTCACCTGCCGGCAACCATGAAGGCCAACGGCGTCACCCGGTTGGTGACCTTCAACGCGGCCGATTTCCCACCCGACCCCTGCGTGACCATTCTGACTCCCGCTGCGCTGTGACTTCTCCCCAGTCACAAACTAACTAAGGCGGACATTCCAGTCCGGGTCCTTGCGGTCTCGCTGCTCGCAGTTGCCTCCCCCCAACGTGGGCTAAACTAACGGCTTGCAGGATGGCCGCGCGATCTCTCTCGAAATCAGCCTCACTCCCCACGGCCGGCTCGCTCTGACTCACGACGCCGGTATTCCGGCGGTGGACAGTGGACTTGCGGAGCGTCTGACGCGGGCGTTTAAGCGCGGGGCGGGCCACGGCCTGCTTCTGCTGGGTGCCGGCGAAGCGGGCGCGGCGCTGCCACCCGTGCTCTCCTATTGGCGTGAATTCGGCGCGCGCTATGTGACCTCGCTCTGCACACAGCAGGATGGCGAGACGCACGCCGCGCCTCCCGCGGAAAGCGAACGCGATCACCTGGCGATGGCAGCGCCTCCCATGATGGGCGCCGAGTATCTGACGGCCGCTGTGCTCGAAGCTCTTTGGCGGGAACTCGACGCGGCCTTTGGGATTGAACTGGCCGAATCCAAATGCGGCGTGCAGGATTTCCTCAAACAGCGGAATCCGGCGTGGAACCTGGTGGGCCGCGTGCACTTCAACGTTGCCGAGAACCGCAAGGATCCGGACAGCCCTTTCGCATTTCTGGCCACCTACACCACGCGGCTATCGGCGCATGCCAAAGCACAGCACCTGCCACTGGGACAGGCGCTGCGCGAGTACGCGGGTGCGGGCAACAAGGACCGCCTGCTCTCGCTGCTGGTCCCGGTACAGAGGGCGTCGGAGACGTGCTCGTGGCTCAAGGAGATGATCGACGAGGGTGAAATTTTTCATCCGATGCGCTGGACGCCGCGTGAGACTTTGCGGCTTTTGCGGGACGTCCCGCGCTTAGAAGCGGCGGGCGTGGTGGTACGCATGCCGGCGGGATGGGGAGGCAACCGGCCTCCGCGGCCGCGCGTTACAGGCACCGTGGGAACCAGGCAGCCCTCCGGACTGGGACAGGGTGCTCTGCTGGATTTCCAAATGGACGTCACGGTGGAGGGCGAACCACTCACCGCCGCCGAGATCCGCGAGTTGCTGGCGAAGACGGATGGGCTCGCGCTGGTGCGCGGGCGCTGGATCGAGCTTGACCGCGAGCACCTGCAGTCCATTCTGGCGCGCTTCGGCGAACTGGAGCGAGTCGCCAAGGCCAACGGACTGGGGTTCGGCGAGGCGATGCGGTTGCTGGCCGGCGCGGACGTCAACGCGAAGGATCAGGCGGTCGCGGAGCAGGCCGATTGGACGCAGGTAGTGGCCGGTCCCTGGTTGGCGGAGATGTTGAAGGGACTGCTCAATCCGCAGGCACTGGCGCAGGTGGAACCGGGCGAGGCGCTGAAAGGCACCTTGCGTCCCTACCAGCGGGCCGGCGTGCGATGGCTCCATTTGCTTTCCAAGCTCGGCCTGGGAGCGTGCCTGGCCGACGATATGGGACTCGGCAAGACTATCCAGGTGCTTTCCCTGCTACTGGTTTTGAAACGTGAAGAAAGCGCCCGGCCACAGCCTAGCCTGTTAATCGCGCCAGCCTCGCTGCTGGCCAACTGGGCGGCGGAGATCGACCGCTTCGCTCCGGGCTTGAAGGCCTTTATCGCGCATCCCTCGGCGCTAGGGGCCGAGGAACTGAAGACATTCGACACCGCGCGGTTGCAGGGCATCGACCTGGTAATTACCAGCTACGGTTCGCTGCTGCGGACGCCGTGGCTTTCTGAAATGCGCTGGCGCCTGGCGGTGCTGGATGAAGCGCAGGCGATCAAGAATCCCGATTCCAAACAAACCCGCGCCGTCAAACAGCTTAAGGCCGGTGCCCGGCTGGCGCTGACGGGCACGCCCGTGGAAAACCGGATGGGCGACCTCTGGTCGATTTTCGATTTCGTCAACCCGGGCCTGTTGGGGACCTCGAAAGAATTCGGCGGCTTCGCCAAGCGTTTGGCCGATCGGCCCCAGGGATATGGGCCGCTGCGCGAGCTGGTGCGGCCGTATATTTTGCGGCGACTGAAGACAGACAAGACGGTGATCGCGGACTTGCCAGACAAAACCGAGATCAAAGCCTTCTGTCCGCTGAGCCGTCCCCAGGCCGCACTCTATGAGCAGGCGGTGAAAGAGCTGGCCGCGCAAATTTCCGATACCTCCGGGATCCAGCGCAAGGGCCTGGTGCTGGCGTACTTGATGCGTTTGAAGCAGATCTGCAACCACCCCTCGCAATGGCTGGGCGATGGCGCGTGGAGCGAGGGCGACAGCGGCAAATGGGCGCGCCTGCGGGAGATTGCCGAAGTGGTGGCGGCGAAGCAGGAGAAGATGCTCGTGTTTACCCAGTTCCGCGAAGTGACCGCCCCGCTGGCCGCTTTCCTCGGCTCGGTATTCCAACGGCCAGGCCTGGTGCTGCACGGAGAAACCGAGGTCAAGAAACGCAAGGACCTGGTGCGCCGCTTCCAGGAAGACGAATCCGTCGGCTTTTTCGTACTGTCGCTGAAGGCGGGCGGGGCTGGGCTCAATCTGACCGCGGCGTCGCACGTAGTGCATTTCGACCGCTGGTGGAATCCGGCAGTGGAGAATCAAGCGACGGACCGTGCGTTCCGCATCGGCCAAACCAAAAACGTGCTGGTCCACAAGTTCGTGTGCCGCGGTACGGTGGAGGAGAAAATCGACCAACTGATTGAATCCAAGCGCCAGCTCTCGCAGGATCTGCTGGAAGGCGGAGCGGGTGTCCTGCTGACGGAGATGAAGGACGACGAGATCCTCAAGCTGGTAGCGTTGGATATCAACAAGGCGCTAAGGGAGTGATCGATGAGATACGACGATTTTGGGTTCGCGCCGTATGTTCCGGTTGCGGAACGCCGCCGGAAGGCGCAGCGCGAGTTGGAGAAGCGCAGGAAAAAGGGGGAGGCGGTTTCTCCCGTCGTCATCAAAGGCCGTACCATCGCCACGACATTTTGGGGCAAGGCCTGGTGCGAGAACCTGGAGCGCTACAGCGATTATGCGAACCGCCTGCCGCGCGGGCGGACCTATGTACGTAACGGCAGCGTGGTTGATCTCCGGATCACGCCGGGCGAGATCCACGCGCACGTCAGCGGCTCAAGCTTGTACAAGGTCGTTCTGAAATTGACGCCCGTCGCGAAAGGACGTTGGGATGGCATCTGCAAGGATTGCGCGGGCACCATCGACTCACTAGTCGAATTGCTGCAAGGGCGCCTCTCCAAGGGCGTGATGGAGCGCATCTGCAGGCAGGGCCAGGGCCTGTTTCCGTCACCGGCCGAGATCCGGCTATCCTGTAGTTGCCCTGACTCGGCGTACATGTGCAAGCACGTCGCGGCGGTATTGTACGGCGTGGGCGCACGCTTCGATCAGCAGCCCGAACTACTTTTCCGCTTGCGGGGTGTGGAGGAGAGAGAGTTGATCGCTGGAGCGAGCAAGACGGTGCCGTTGTCGAGGCAGAACCCCTCGGCCGGCAAGGTTCTGGGAGACGAAGACCTCTCCGCGATGTTCGGGCTGGATATGGCCGGGGATGCGAGAGCCGGAGAGGCGTCGTCTTCTCCTAAGCCGGCGAAGAAAGCAGCTGCAGCGCGAAAGCCAGCCGGAAAGAGGAGTGCGGCGAGGAAAAGTGCGATTCAGCCGAGCACGAAGAAAACATCCGCCAAACCGAAGCCAGGCAACCGATAGGAACGAGCCGCTCGACGTGCCATGTGAATCGAGTTCCTATTCCATGAAGCCCGCGCGGGCGGGCTGTACCCCAACGGCTTCGTACCGTACGCGAGCGTTGCCGCCGGTTTCTGGATCTGGACGACCGGGGAATTCGGTCGGCTGCTGCGAACTCGAATAGCCGTCGGGATGCTTGACGGTGAGGTCGGACCGTAAAGCAAAGCTATAACGTTCTTGACCCCTCGCCCACGACCAAGGCCTTCGACTGGGCGTGCTTGCAGGCACTCGGCACAAGCGACGCCGATTGCAAAGGTCGTAGGTTCAAAGCCTACCTCCGCAACCAAACCATCCGCTGTCGTTGATCAACGATGTTGCGCCGCCGCTTCGGTAATTCGGTGTTAGGCTTGCGATATTATGTGGCTGTCGATTCAATTCGCGGTCCCGGCCCTTCTCTGTCTGATCACTCTGGCCCAATCTCGTCCTGACGTGCGGCCCGCGCCCGGCGCGGCTTCTTTATTCGCAGCCACTGCGATCGATACGTCTTCCGGGAAAGCGGCGGTGTCGCCGAACGGCAAGGCAAGCGTTACGATCAAGCTCGTGAATGAGGAGACTTTTTCGACCTCCGTCAAAGTCACGTCTCCCCACGGATCGGGCGAGTAGTTGATCGGCAAGCCGATCTCGCGCTCATCCACCGAACGCTTTGCTTCAGAACGCACGGCGTAACTTGCGCCGGCTGTGCACAATCGTTGCGTAGAGAATCAGAAACGCCAAAGTGAACGGGAATAGCATCAAATCGGCTACGGTGCGGACCGCGCCCGTTCCTGCCAGCCCTGCGCGGATACGCGCGAATTGAACAATGATTCCGGTATGCGCGCGGTCCAGCCAGAAGTAGTCGCCATTCTCGTTGATCACGAAAGTCTTCGCCGGGACGCGCAGCGCAATGGACCATTTCCATTTGGTCATAATCGATTCGCCGGAACAGATCAACCCGGCCACCCGGTACCGGCGCGCCGACAGCTCACGATACAGCCGCTTGCGCCCGTCCTTCCCGGCATAATCGCCGACTCGGAAAACCGCGGCGTTGGCGGGCAGCGTCTCCGGAACGCCGCCGTAGCAGGTCACCAGATCCAACTGAACATCGTCGCCCCAGCGCTGGCGAAGCAGTGGAATGGTGCGTTCGAGGATCGCCCGTGATCCGCTTTCGATCAGCAGCACGCGCGCGACGTCACCCGGTTCTCCCTTTCTGAGCACGTAGCGCATGTCAGCTCTTCATTCTTAACAGCAAATACGTTCCGGCGAGCCCGAAAAGGGCGTCGGGAGACCAGGCCGCGACGGTCGGCGGAAGGTGGTTCACGTTGCCGAGCTGCTCGAACAGTTTATCCACGCCCCAGTACGCCATGGCGATCGCAATGCTCACGCCGATGCCCGCCATGGCTCCGCGATTGCCCACCAGAAACCCGAACGGGATCGAGATCATCGCCATGATCAGCGCAAACAGCGGCACAGAGAATTTCTTATAAAGCTGCACGCGCAAGGGGACCGTGTCGAACCCGCTCTGCCGCAAATCGCGGATGTAACGCTGAAGCTGCAGATAGTTCATCTGCTTGTACTGCATCACCTCTTTCAAGAAGTAATCCGGGCGCTCGTCCAACTCAGGGAAGGTGGTCGCCTGGTAGCTGCGAACGTTGGTCTCGCTGACGCCGCGCACGTCGCGCACCCACCCGTTCTGAAAGATCCACGTGTGTAGCGAGGGCTGCCACTGCGCGCGCTCCGCGCCAATCTCACGAGTTAGAGCGAATGTCGCGGGGTCGAGCTCGTAGACGTTGACCCCCACCATCACGTTCTCCGCGGTATCGAAAATCTTGTAGTAAAAAATGCGCGAGCCATTGCCGAAAATCCACTTGCGATCCGGACGCAGATAAGTCTGCGGCGCGCGTCCCTTGATCTCATTGCGAATGGCATCCTGCTTACGGTTGGCTTGCGGGACATAATAATGGTCGAAAGCAAATAAACCGGCGCTCAGAACTCCGCTCAGCAGCAGGATCGGCAGGGCCAAACGCCGCACGCTCACGCCGGAAGCCTTGAACGCCGTAATCTCGTTGTTCTTCGTCAGGATGCCGAAGCTCACCAGGACTGCCACCAGAACGCTGATCGGCAGCGTGTCGTAGATCAGCTTGGGCGCGAGAAAAATCAAATAGGTAAACACGCGGGTCATGGGGATGCGGTTCTTCACCACGTCTCCCAGCAGTTCAAAGAAGTTGTAAATCTGCGCCATCAGCACGAAACTGACGAGCAGGACGACGAAATAAAACGTGAACTCCGCCAGAACGTGGATGTCGATAATCTGAAATAGCAGAAAGCCCGAACCGGCCGGCTTCTGGCGGCGCACGAACCCGGGAGCCTCGGCGGTGCGCGCGAAGATGCGCTTCGCGAATGCCGCCATCCTACCGAGTCCGGATCGCAACGCGCCGAGAAGATCGCGATCGCCCGGCCTTTCCAGCCGCATCAGCATCACGATGCCCGCCAGGAAAAACGCGGCATTCGGGATCCACGCGGCCACCGGCACGGGAAGGGTGCGCTGCGCCGCCATTTTGATCAGCGTGCTGAACGAAAGGTGATAGCAGAAAAAAGCCAGCACGATGGCGGTAATATAACCCGACGATTTCCCGCCCTTGCGCGATGAAATGCCCAGCGGAATCGCCACGAGGCCGAGCATGACGCACCCCACCGGAAGGGCCAGCCTGCGGTGCAGTTCGATCATCGCTTCGATGCGTTCCTGCGACTTCGGCGGAGCCGTGCGCGTGAATGCCAGAAGCTCGCGCGTACTCATTTCGCTGTACGGCTTGGCCTTCACTTCCGATGGCGGCGCTGCGTCCAAAATCTGATCGCCCTTCGGAAACGAGCTGTGATACCCCATGCCGTCTTTGCCGATTTCGTGCGTGCTGGCGTCGCGCAGCGAAAGCTGGATGCGATTGCGCGCCACATCGGGAATTGCGATCGCGCGCCTCGCGATAGTAACCAGCGGCCCTTCGCCCGGCTGCGTTCCCGGTGAATTGCGCTGCTCGGCGGGCGTTAGATCGGCCATGAACACATTGCGCCATTCGGTCAACTCCCCGCCGCGCACATCGCCTACATACAGCACCTTGTTGGGGAAACTTTCTTCGAAAACGCGCGGCTGCACGTTGGCCGTAAGCTGTTCCGCCGCAAGCTTGTTGATCACCTTGAAGTTGGCGCGAATGGCGAGTGGCGTCAGCCAGAGCGAAGCCGCGCCGGCCAGCATCGCCGTGAGTATCGCGAATCCAATCACCGGAGGAGCCACCGTTCGGCTCGAAATGCCGGACGCGCGCATGGCCGTGATTTCGCCGTCCGAAGACATGCGCCCCAAGCCGATCAGGATGCCCACCAGCACGCCGAATGGGATGGTCAGCGGCAGTACCGAGGGCAACGAATAGATGAACAATCGCAGTACCGTTTCGGGCCGCGCCGACGTACGTACCAGTAACTCGAAAAGCGCTTTGCCGGGGCCTTGCAGGAAGATAACAAACGTCGCCAGCACCGTGCCGAGCAGTGCGCTGACTAGAATTTCCCGAAAGACGTAACGGCTGAGAATGCGCATCAGGACGAGGGGATGGCAGTCACCAGCACGGGCGCGGGAACAATCGGGAGCTTCGGTTGTTCGTCTTCCATCTTGAATAGTTCCAGATCGTCGATCAGGATCGACGGCGCGATGACGCAGGATTCCGCCGCGCTCGAGCCGGCCGCAGTGAGGGCAAACGGCGCTCCGTTGTCCAGAAATTCGAAGATATTGGTGTCGTCGCCCGCGTGCAGGATATCCTTCAGCGAGCGCGCGTTGAAACTGCGAAAACGCAGCCCGCGCACAAGTTCCTCGTGCCCGTCCTTGTAGAGACGATAGACCAGCAGCGGCAAGCTCACCGGACGGCCGCCGCCAGCCTGGCTTGCGCCGCTCAGCAGCCGCCGCGCCTCTTCGATCGAAGCCGAAGAAGGGTAGTCCATTTTCCGTACGATGATTCCGTAATCCTTGCCGCGCTGCTGACAGAGATCCAGCATCTGCTTCTTCATTTCGGAAAGCGGCATGGTCTCGCGCGCGCTTACGAAGAGATTGCTGATGGCGGCCCCGTTGGCGCCGAAGTTTCCCGCCAGCCGCGCCCGCGCATTCGAAGCCGAGTATCCGCGCACCGGCTGCCGCGTCAGCAGAAAATTCTTCAGCACGCCCTTTTCGACGATCGGCAGCGGCGCGGGCTGCAATCCTTCTTCATCCAACACGTAAGTGCCGAATAGAGGATGTCCGTGGAACTCGGTCTGCGTCGGATCGTCCAGCACGTCGAAGAACCCCGGCAGCACGCGCGCGCCCTTGCGCCCTTCGAGTTCACTCGACGGTAGCGACGCCGGATTGCCCGGCTCGGTCACCGGCTTACGGGTGAGCGTCAGATTCTTTCCCAGAATTTCGGCGAACACCTGGGCGCCGGCGACGCCCTCGAACAATACCGGACCCGAGTAATTTTCGCCGATCGGAGCTTGGGCCAGCGCCGTCACGTTCTCCGCAACCGTCTTCACGGCTCGCAGCAATTCGGGTTCGCCCGGCAGGCGCGCGGGGTCGAGTGATTCGAACACCGTGGAATCCCGCAGAGTCATTCCATCGGCCGCCTGCGCGACTGCTGCGATCGTGACCCAGCCTGTCGATTGCGGAAGGCGCACCTCGGCGCCCTCGCTCGTGAGGTAGTAGTGGGTCCCGCTCACCGCGCTGAACACCACGTTCGATCCCTTAATGTTCGGGTATGCCGCGAAACCGGCGGAAAGACTGCGCGTGCGCGCGATCCACGAATCGAAGTCGACGCGCGCGATCTTGGGCTCCCGCAAAAGCTTCGTCACCGGAGCCGCGCTCAAGTCCGTCAACTGATCGATCACCGAAACGCTCTTCAGCGCCGCGCGCTTTCGCGATATTGCCTCGAGCGCCGACTTATAACTCTGATCCGTCGCCAGCCACAAATATCGCCGCAGCACTGGATAGCTGTTCTCCAGCGGGAAGCGATCGATGTCATACCGTCCGCCGAAATGGAAGCCGCTGCCGACGTAATTGGTGTTGTCGAATTTGTAGTCGCCGATGCGCACGCTCACGCGCGGAAAGCGAAACGCGCTCTGGTTCGAGGAGATCAGGCCGCCCAGGCTTGACACGGCCGACCAGGTCTGCCCGTCATCCATCGCGTATTCGATGTAATAAGGAGTTTCCAGGTTCGGCACCTTCAAGGTCATCGAGCGCTTCAGCTCGTCGCGCATGGCCTGCAAAATCACGTCGTCCGCGGCGCGGCAAGGCGCGAGAAGCAGCAGAAACAAAAAGCAGCGCTTCATACCGTTGGCACCTGGGTCGCCACCGTGGTGGGCAAAGCGTCGGACGGCAAAGGCAACAGCGGTGGCCGGTCCTGCGACTTATCTTTCTTCTCGATCTCGATTTCGGAAATCAGTATCGCCGGCGACACCGCGGAGACCGGGATGCTGCCCGATTCGGCACCGCAATATCCATTGAATATCTGGAGTTTGTCCGACGTTTCCAGAATCTTCGCGAAGCTCGCCAGTGGAGTACCGACAATATCCGCGCCGCGAATCAACTCATCCTTCCGTCCGTCCGCAAAGACTTTGTAGACGATTACCGGGATGACTTTGAAGGCCTGCAATCCCGCGCGCGAGGTGGTGGTGAACCCTCCAGTCACTTCCTCGAAGTAAAGTCCGTACGGTTTGTTCTGGCGCGTGATTTCAGCGATCAGCAGGTCGCGCAGTTTGGCGTTCGACACCGTGCGCGTGCTCTCGACAATCAGATTCGATTGCCGCGAAACCACTTCCAGACCCGGCTGGCGCCGCCCGTGTCCGTTCGAGTGCGCGAAGCCCTCAATGGGCGAACGTGCCATCAGAAAGGTGCGCAGGATGCCCTTGTCGACCACACGAACCGGCCTCGCTGCGACACCCTCATCGTCGAATTTGTACCAGCCATTCAGATCCTCGCCGGCGAGTTTGCGCTTCGTCGGATCGAAATCGACCGAAAGAAAATCGGGCAGCACGCGCTCCCCCACGCTCTTGGTGAATGTCTGCCCTTCGGTATCGTCCTTCTGACGGTGGCCTTCTACGCGGTGCCCAAAAATCTCATGAAAGAAAACGCCCGATGCGCGGCCCGAGAAAATCGCAGGCCCCACGAACGGCTCAGCGACGGGCGCGGTGAGCAGCGCCTGCACATGCTCCCCGATTCGGTCCGCAGCCGCCAGAATCGCGGCATCTTTAGGCAGCCCGCTGGGTTCGAGCGCGTCAAAGCTCTCGCTTGCCGCCAGATCCATTCCATCCTGGGCTTTGGCGTGCGCGGATAGAGTGATGCGCGCAAAACCGCGTCCGTGCTGCACGCGCGTGCCTTCGGTGTTGGCGAAATAGCGCGTCTCGCCCTGCGCGGTCAGCGACACGCTTGACGTCAGCAGCGCCGGGAACTTCGCAAACTCCGCCGAGAGCTTGCGCAGGCGCGCGGTCCACTCCGCCGTGTCCACATGCTGGTCCTGCGGGGGCTCGGCGTATTTAGCCGCTACTTCCTCCGAAAAATCGTCTGAACTGTCTCGCTCCGCCACCTTCACTTCCTGGTTGGTGCGGATCTTGATCAGGCGCTCGGCCGCCGACCGGTAGGTCTTATCGGTCTCAAGCCACAGCCGCTGCTTAATCGCATTCGGACTATCGTCGATGCTAAGGGCCGCTCCGGATGTGAACTGCGCGCGTTCGCCGCGCACGCGGTGGTAGTTATCGAGCTTCGGCGATCCAACGCGCACCGAGACATCCAGGGTGCGATGACGGCTGGCGGTGTTCGCGTTGATCGCGCCGAGCGTGGCGCCAAGCACATGGAAATCCTGCTCGGTAACCTCGTAAGAAAGATAGTAGGGCGGAGGGTCCGATTTCTGTTTCAGAACTCCAAAATTGCGGTCTAATTCCTCGCCCATTACGTTGAGCAGGACGCCTGGACCGGCGGCATAGGCGCAGATAACCTGGGACAATAACAGTGCGGAAAGAAGGAACTTCAAGATAACTTTACGATATCATCCCGCGCCAGTAACCGATTCCCCTCTGCTGGTCGACGCGTCCGGTTTTCAAGGTTATGCCGAACGTATCGCGATTCCGGCCGATGAAGATGAACTGCGCGAAATAATGACCGAATCCAGCGCGAACGCTATTCCCGTGACCCTTGCCGGCGCGGGCACGGGCGTGACTGGCGGACGTGTCGCGCTCGGCGGATGGGCCGTTTCGCTTGAGAAGTTCACCGAGCTGGCGATTGAAGATGGGGTTGCGCGCGCAGGCGCCGGCGTATCTCTGCAGGATCTGCAAGCCGCCGCGGCGCGAACCGGACAGTTCTACGCGCCCGATCCCACCGAGACATGGGCCAGCGTCGGCGGCACCGTTGCGACCAATGCCAGCGGCTCGCGCAGCTTCCGTTATGGCGATACGCGCCGCCACGTGCGCGCGCTCCGCATCATGTTCGTTGACGGCACGGTACGGTTTTTCGAACGTGGCGAGCGGGTCGAGTTCCCCGTTTCCCCGCTGCCCATTCCGCAGACCACCAAGCACACCGCCGGATATTTCCTGCGCCCCGATTTGGATTGGGTTGACCTGTTTATCGGCTCGGAGGGAACGCTCGGCATTGTGCTGGAAGCCGAGTTGCTGCTGCTACCGGCCGTCTCTGAACTCCTGACCGCCGTGGTCTTTTTCGGTGACGACACAAAGGCCTTCGACGCCGTGGATGCTTGGCGCGCCGTTCCGCGGCTCCGCATGCTCGAGTACATGGACCGCGGCTCGCTCGAACTGCTGCGCGCGAAGTTCCCTGAAATTCCGAAGGATGCTTTCGCCGCGCTTCTCATTGAACAGGAATTGATTTCGGAAAAAGAAATCGATCTCTGGCCGGAGCTCCTGGAGAGTGCGGGAGCCATGCTGGAAGCCTCCTGGTTCGCGGCCGGGGCTGTCGATCGTGAGCGCTTCCGCCGTTTCCGCCATGCGCTGCCCGAAGCCGTCAACGAAACCGTGCGCCGGGCCGGCTGTTTGAAAATGGGCACCGACTTCGCCGTGCCAATCGCCAACAACCGCGCCATGCTCGCCGCCTACCGCGAAACTCTCGAACCGGAATTCTCCGGCCGCTACGTGATCTTCGGACACATCGGCGACGCTCATCTGCACGTGAACCTACTACCATCCGGAGAAGCCGAAGCCGCCCGCGCGCAGGAAACAATTTCCGCACTGGCCCGCAAAGCCGTCGAACTCGGGGGCACCGTTTCCGCCGAGCACGGGCTTGGCAAGCGCAAAGCCCATCTGCTGGTACTGCAATTCACGCCGGAAGAAATTGACGGCATGAAAGCCGTCAAAACGCGCCTCGACCCGCAATGGCTGCTGGGCCGCGGAACACTGTTCCCTTACATGTACATGCCGCCGTTGACGTCGAGCACGTGACCGGTGATGTACCCCGCGCCGTCGCTGCACAGAAACGTCACCGCCGCCGCCACATCGTCCGGCGCACCCAGGCGCCGCAGCGGAATCCCGGTGAGAATTTTTTCCTTCACTTCCGGTGACAGTACCGACGTCATGTCGGTATCGATGAACCCTGGGGCAACGGCGTTCACGGTGATGTTGCGCGGCGCCATCTCCTGCGCGAGCGATTTCGTGAGCCCGATCAGCCCGGCCTTCGACGCGGAGTAGTTCGCCTGCCCCGCATTTCCCGATTCGCCCACCACCGACGAGATATTCACGATCCGTCCCCAGCGCGCCTTCATCATGCCCGGCAGTGCTTGCTGGATCGCCACGAACGATCCCGTAAGATTCGTCTGAATCACCGTGTTCCAGTCATCGGCCTTCATCCGCACCGCGATGCCGTCCCGCGTCACCGCGGCATTATTCACCAAAATGTCGATCGCGCCGAACTCTTTCGATGCCGTCGCAAATGCCGCCACGATTGAATCGCGCGAAGCCAGATCGATTTCGGCCACGAACGCCTCGCCGCCCGCCGACCGGATCTCCGCCGCAACATCTTCGAGCTTCGGACGCTGCCTTGCGGCGAGCACCACGCGCGCGCCGGTTGCCGCCAGCCACAGCGCGCACGCGCGCCCAATTCCGCGGCTCGCGCCGGTGACGAATGCAGTTTTAGGAATCATGGAATGTATAAACCTGCCATCATAACCCGCGGTCGCGCATCATAATAGTGAGTTCCTAATGGCTTATACCGATCTGCGCGAGTTCATCAAAGCGCTGGAAAAGAATAAAGAGCTGCGCCGCGTCAGCGTAGAAGTCGATCCGAAACTGGAGATTACGGAGTTTGCCGACCGCGCCGTGAAATCGAACGGCCCGGCTTTGCTGTTCGAAAATCCGAAAGGCTACAAGACGCCCGTGCTCATCAACGCGTTCGCCAGCATGAAGCGGATGAACCTGGCGATGCAGGTGGAGTCTCTCGATGAGGTTGCGGATCGCATCGTCGAGTTTCTCGAAATGCGTCCCGCCGATAGCTTGATGGGCAAGCTGAAGATGCTGCCGAAGCTTGCGGAGGTCGGGTCGTTCTTCCCGAAAATGGTGACGAAAGCTCCGTGCCAGGAAGTCGTCAAGACTGAGAATTTCTCGCTCTTCGATTTTCCGGTTCTGCAATGCTGGCCCGACGACGGCGGGCGCTACATCACGCTTCCGCTGGTCTTTTCGAAGAATCCGAAAACCGGCAAGCGCAACTGCGGCATGTATCGCATCCAGATCTACGACGAGCGCACGACGGGCATGCATTGGCAGACGCACAAGCAGGGCGCGGATCACTATCGCCGTCTCGCGGCCGAAGGCAAAGCCACGCGCATGGAAGTGGCGGTTGGAATAGGCTGCGATCCGGCGACCATGTTCTCGGCGATCCTTCCGCTGCCGCCGGAACTCGACGAGATGATGATCGCGGGCTTTCTCCGCAGCAGTCCCGTAGAGATGGTGAAGTGCAAGACGGTCGACATCGAGGTGCCCGCGCAAGCCGAGATCGTGCTAGAGGGCTACGTGAACCTAGGCGAGCTTCGCACTGAAGGCCCGTTCGGAGACCACACCGGTTTCTATTCGCTGGCCGACGATTACCCGGTGTTCCACGTCACCTGCATCACCCATCGCAAGGACCCCATTTACGCGACCACCATCGTGGGCCCGCCGCCCATGGAAGACTTCTACATGGGTAAAGCCATCGAGCGAATTTTCCTGCCCTTGATGCGCATGCAGATTCCCGAAGTGCGCGATATCTGCATGCCGGCGGAAGGCATCTTCCACAATCTGATTCTGATTTCCATCCGCAAAGCCTACCCGGGCCACGCGCGCAAAGTGATGAGTGCGATCTGGGGATTGGGCCAGGCGATGTTTAGTAAATGCATTGTGGTGGTGGATGAAGACGTCGACGTGCAGAACGTCAGCGAGGTGGCCTGGAAGGCGTTCAACAACATCGACCCCGAGCGCGATATCCAATTCACGATGGGGCCGGTCGATTCCCTCGACCACGCGAGCCGTCTTGTGAACTATGGATCGAAGATGGGTGTCGACGCGACGCGTAAGTGGCCGACCGAAGGCTTCACGCGCCCCTGGCCCGACGTGATTACGATGTCGCGCGAGGTGAAGGAGCGGGTGGAATTGTTATGGAAGAAGGCGGGTCTGTGAAACGTCCAACCACTGCAGCTGTATGGCGTGAGGGCGGCTGGTTCGTCTTCTCAATGCCTGGAAATCGATATCGCCAGCCAAGGTGAAACGGAAGACGAAGCCCTGTCCAACCTCCAGGAAACTCTAGCATTGCACTTCGAACCACCTCAAGCAACGCGCGCGATCGATGGTTTGCCGCCTGAAATTCGCGGAAGTCGATCAGCGAGAAAACTGCTATGAGACTTTCCATTTATCAAGGTCGCCCGGCAATCCCAGGTCCCACTTCAAGTAATGGACGGCGGCATCTCGCGCGTTCGTAAATACTGTTTCCGCGTTTCTGTTGAGGGTCGTAGGTGAAATAAGGTGAGCAGCGGCATTGCGATAAATGTATCGATTGTCGCTCTGCCGTTCGATTGTTCCACCCTCCCGAATAAGGGCGCCCGGCTGAGCAGGCTGCCATCGAAATGGAAACCAACCTTCGTTCCGTTTGAGCGCCGCAGCCAGGAAGTCTGCGACGGCATCGAAGGAGAGAGTCGGATGCGGCCACGCCCCGTGCGCAATACGGTCCGGCATACTCAGGGTGTCCCCCTCCGAGCAGGAATAGCAAGGTCTCAGTATCCACGTCTAAATCATAATGAACGAGCATGTCGATGTTAACCATGGCGTGGGTCTTATTTTTCTTGGCGGCCTCCCTTGCGTCTGGGTTACTTGCGTATTTGATTGTTGATGAAACCGAGAGCGGGCTGCCAATTACTGATCGCCCATCCTGGAAAATCCGTTTCCATGTGAAGCGGCTGCCGTTGAGGGAAGTGCGACTTCATGCCCAAATGTTCCCCCAGCGAAGTCGGATCCGGGCGTGGTGGATACTAGCAACGAGGGTTGCTCACGTCGCTCTACTCGGTGGGATCGTCGCCATGATTATTGCGGCCCTAGGTCGCGTCTAATTTCGCGCCGACGTCACCCGCTCCGTAATCGTCACCGAATTTCTGACTCGGAACGGAATCACGCTCTCGCTCGGAATCGCCACGGGCTTTCCGCCGGTCAGCAGAACGCTTCCGACTCCGGCCGCGCCGCCAACCGCCGCTCCGATACCCGCGCCTTTTCCACCGCCCGCAATGGCTCCAATCGCCGCGCCTAAACCGGCGCCGCCGCCGACCTTCATCGCGTCGTCTCGCGTGGAGCTTGCGCCTTGCTTGCCGTAAGGTTCCGTATCGACCGCCACGTGTTGGCCGTCGCTGGTGGTGATGCGATTCAACTGGATCGCCAGACTCGAAACGCCCTGTACTCGGCCCGCGCGCTGCGCTCTGATAATGTGTCCTTCGGCGCGTGCGCCCCTTTCCGCGATCACCATGCCGTCCACGATGAGCGGGTGATTGAGCGTGCCTGAGAAGGTGTCTCCCACAGCATTGCGATCGCTCGAAAGGGCTTCGACCGTGCGGATGTATAGCAGTGTGCCGGGCTGCAGGGTCACCCGATGAGGAGCGAGAGGAGCAGGCTCCGGCTCCGGCTCGGATTCCGCCACAACTGCCGGCTCTGGGGTATGCGCTGGTTCGGGCTCAGCGACGGGAGTAGCGATGGGCGCCGCGACGGGCGCCTGCACGCGGGCAATCTGTTCCGTGGCCGGTTTAACCGCAACGGGGGGAGGCGGTTTAATGACTGGCGCCCGGGGCACCCGGATAACTTGAGTCACATGCGTCACTGGGATCGCACGCGTTACGTGTGCCGGACGCGCATTTCGCGTTTGATGCGCCTGCGCGGGCTTGGGAGCGGCCTGTGCCTTAGCTTCCGGGGTAGCCGCCAACTCTGTTTCAGCGGTCGTCGAAGGGTCAAACTCCGGCATTTTCACCGGCGCTTGCGCGACCGGCGTTGCCTCGCGCGGCACCGCCGCAGTCTCGCGCGCTATCTCCCATTTCATGAAAACTCCACCGCCGACAGCGGCGGCAACCACCAAGAGAGCTACCGAAAGCGGTTTCATGGCCTGTTCGACGTAATTGCCCGATTTTCGTTTCCGGCCCGTACCCGTTAAAATTTGTTTAGATGTTCCCCGCCGAATTCCAAATTGGCCCTGTCCGCGTTGCTCCGGCCACCGTGCTGGCCCCTATGGCGGGTGTCACCGACACCGTGTTTCGGCGTTTTATCCGCAACCTTGGCGGGTGCGGCCTCATCATGACCGAGTTCACCAGCTCCCATGGTGTCAGCGCATCGCTGCGTACTCATAAGCCGACGCGCACGCTCAAGTACCTGGCGTTCGAGCCCGAAGAGCACCCGATTTCGGCTCAGCTATTTGGTGCCGATCCCGAAATCATGGCCGATGCCGCGAGGGTCTGCGAGGATCTCGGATTCGACATTCTCGACATCAACTTCGGATGCCCCGTCAACAAAGTCGTCAAATGCAATGGAGGTTCCGGACTGCTGCGCGATCTCCCCTTGGTCGAGCGGCTGCTCAAGACGGTCCGCGCCGCCATTTCGATTCCGTTCACCATGAAATTCCGCGCGGGTTGGAGCGATGAAGATCTGGTCGCCGTGCGCATGGCGAAGCTTGCCGAGGATTGCGGCCTGCAAGCCGTCGCGCTGCATCCGCGCACGCGCGAGCAGGGCTATAGCGGTAAGGCGGATTGGACGCGCATCGCTGAAGTGAAGAATGCCGTAAAGATCCCGGTCATCGGCAACGGCGATATCGTCACGCCCGAAGATGCTGTCCGCATGGTGCGCGAAACCGGCTGCGATGCCGTCATGGTCGGGCGCGCTGCCTCGTCGAACCCGTGGATCTTCCGCCAGATCGAACAATATCTCGCCACCGGAACTTACGATCATCCAAGTCACCAAGACCGCTACGACATGATGCGGACTTACTACCTGATGCTGATGGAGCGCGATGAGCGCGATATGGTCGGCAAGATGAAGCAGTTCGCGACTTATTTCACGCACGGTGTGCGGCACGGCGCGAAGCTGCGCGGCGACATCTATCACGTGCACGAGCCGCAGCGCATTCTTGACTTAGTCGACGCCTTTTTCCAGCACAACGAGGAACTGGTCCTCGCCTGATGAAGAATGTTCAGATGATCACCGACGGCGCGTGCCTCGGGAATCCAGGCCCCGGCGGCTGGGCATGCATATTGCGGTACGGCAAGCAGGCCAAGGAACTCTTCGGCTGCGCGGCGCACACCACCAACAACCGCATGGAATTGACCGCTGCCATTGAAGGTTTGCGTGCGCTCAAAGAGCCGTGTGCAGTCGAGGTGATTACCGATTCGCAATATGTTATGAAAGGCATCAACGAATGGGTGCCGGATTGGAAGACCCGTGATTGGCGCACGAAGGCTAAGAAACCGGTCATGAATCGCGATCTTTGGGAAGAGCTCGAACAGCAGGTTGCGCGGCACACCATGAAATGGGTGTGGACCCGGGGCCACTCCTTACACGACGACAACAATCGCGCCGATTTGCTCGCCAGTCTTGCAGCGAAGGAGCAGAAAGCCTCGTGAAGGCTGCCTGCCGGCTGCTCGGCCTCGCCGTCTTTGGCACGCTATTTTTTCTGCTCTTTCCTTATTGGATAATCCAGCCGTTCCGCGCTCAAGGCGCGCGTGAATTGGCGGCCGCGCTCGTCGTGATCCGCTGGGCACCGCTCGCCACCGGGCTCTTCGCGGCGATTGCGATAGCTGCCGCCGCAATAATCTGGCCGGCATCCCGCTGGAACGTCCGCATGTTTGTCGGGGCAGGCGCATTGCTGGCCGTGGCCGCCGCATTTCTTTCGCACGTAAATGTCTTCGAGAAGATGTTCCATCCCGTAGGGGCGCCCTCATTTGTAGCGGCATCGGAGGCCGGAGTCACCGCCGACGATATGGTGCTGGCCGTTGCCGAGAACCGCAACTCCCACGCGTATCCGATTCGTGAAATGGGTTATCACCACGTGGTGAACGATTGGTTGGGCACGGTCCCGATCGTCGCCACGTATTGAACCCTCTGCCACACCGGTCTGGTGTGGAGCCGCGAAGTTGACGGACGAGTGTTGACGTTTCATCTCGCGGGTATCAACAACCAGAACTTCCTGATGCGCGACGATCAGACCGGCACCTTTTGGCAGCAGATCAGCGGACGCGCTGTATCTGGACCGCTCAGGAACAAGCAGTTGCTACTGGTGCACAGCGATGAGTTGACGTTCGCACAGTGGCGCGGCGAGCAGCCGTCAGGGATGGTGCTCGCGCCCGTAAAAACATATGTCGCCGAATACGAACCGCGGGATTGGGAGAAGCGCATCGGCAAAGCTCGCACAGTGATCAGCTTTCCGTCGACTAAAATTCCCGGGCGTGAAGTTATGCTCGGTATCCAGGCCGGCGGCGCCGCTCGCGCCTTCTCGCTGAAGCGAGTTCTGGATGAAAAACTCGTGCAGGATCGCGTCGGCTCGACGCCCGTGCTGCTTGTCGTCGGTCCGGACAATACATCCGTTCGCGCTTTCGTGAACCGCGCTCCTTCGGGCAAGCCCACCGACTTCTATCGCCAGAAGGACGGCACCCTCTTAGACAGTGAAACCGGCACCACGTGGACTTTTGCGGGCTGCCCTGTAGCCGCGATTGGGACTGCGTGCCTCCCGCCCGTCGATATGCTCAAAGATTATTGGTTTGATTGGCGTAATTATCACCCCGATACCACCGTATATTTAGCCAAACATTAACACGCGCAACGTATCCTAAAAGGGTCAAGTAGGAGAAGCTGGCTGCTGCGGGAAACTAACTATCGATCACGTAAAGCCACGCCTGCTCGGACATTGGGGAACCACTCCCGGACTCAACTTCATCTACGAGCATTTCAACCGCGTGATCCGCGCGCGCGATTTGAACGTGATTTACATCGCGGGCCCCGGCCACGGCGGCCCCGGCATGGTCGCGAACAATTATCTCGAAGGCACCTATAGCGAGTTCTATCCGAGCATCACCCAGGACGCTCTTGGAATGAAACGCCTGTTTAAGCAGTTTTCCTTTCCCGGCGGCATCCCCAGCCACGTCGCTCCCGAAACGCCGGGCTCGATCCACGAAGGCGGCGAACTGGGTTACTCGATGGTTCACGCGTTCGGCGCGGCTTTCGACAATCCCGATCTTCTCGTCTTCTGCGTCATTGGCGATGGCGAAGCGGAGACCGGCCCGCTGGCCGCAAGCTGGCATTCGAATAAGTTCCTCAATCCCAAACGCGATGGCGCGGTGCTGCCCATCCTGCATCTGAACGGTTATAAAATCGCCGGTCCCACCGTGCTCGCGCGGCTCGATGATGAAGAACTAACGCAACTGTTCCGAGGCTACGGTTACGAGCCGTGGTTCCTGGAAGGTCAACGATCCACAGGTCATGCATCAATTGATGGCGGGCTCGCTCGATTCGATCCTCGACGAAATTCACGCCATTCAAAAATACGCACGCGAAGATGGTTCCCAGGAGCCTTCGCGCTGGCCGATGATTGTGCTCCGAACTCCTAAGGGCTGGACCGGTCCGAAGATTGTCGACGGTAAGCAGGTTGAGGGAACTTTCCGTGCCTCACCAGGTTCCGCTTTCGGAGTTGCCGACGCATCCCCAAAATCTGCGCGCGCTGGAAGAGTGGATGAAGAGCTACAAGCCCGAGGAGTTGTTTGACGAGTCGGGTAAGCTGATCCCCGAGTTGCGGGCGCTCGCGCCAGAGGGGACGCGCCGTATGGGCGCGAATCCTCACGCCAATGGCGGGCTTCTCCCGCGCGATTTGCTGCTGCCCGATTTTCGCAAGTACGCGGTTGACGTTCCCGCTCCCGGCGCTGTTCAAGGGGAGGCCACGCGCGTGATGGGCACCTATCTTCGCGACGTGATGAAGGAGAACGCCGACGCGCGAAACTTTCGCGTGATGGGTCCGGATGAAACGACTTCGAACCGGCTCGACGCGCTGTTTGCCGTCACCAATCGCATGTCCATGGAAACCATCCTCCCGGGCGATGACCATGTGGCGCGCGATGGCCGCGTGATGGAAGTCTTGAGCGAACACCTCTGCCAAGGCTGGCTCGAAGGCTACCTCCTCACGGGCCGTCACGGCTTCTTCTCTTGTTACGAAGCCTTCATCCACATCATCGATTCCATGTTCAATCGGCATGCAAAATGGCTGAAGGTGACGCGGCACATTCCATGGCGCCGGCGTCGGTGAGAATTCCGCGCGCGTCAGAGCCGCGACGTGCCAGGCGCTTGGCTTCCCCGGTGTCGCTCTCGAACCATTGAAGAACGCCAAACCCGATGGCGACTGCGAAATTTCAACTCCCGATTCGCTAGTCAAAATCCTCGTTGTCCGCACGCGCGAGGAGTGGGAGATCGCCCGGCAATGCTCCCACGTGATGCCGCCAGCCGTGTGATAGGCTCTGTATCATGCAACACACCCGACGCACGTTCGTGGCCGGGATCGGCACGGGCCTCGGAGCCCCTCTGCTGATCGGCGCGAGTAACAAATCCGGAAGCGCTAAGCCGATTTTGGGCGAGGGCGCTCATCAATACGAAGTCGCGCATGATTGGGGCGACTTGCCGCCCGGCCTGAAATACGGCAACACGCATGGAGTCTGCGAGGATTCGCAAGGCCGCATTTACGTTCATCACACTGTGAACGCCGCCAGCGAAAAGCACGACACCATGGTCGTGTTCGACCCCAAAGGCCGCTTCATCAAATCGTGGGGCGCGGAGTTCGAAGGCGGCGCTCACGGTCTGCACATCAATAAGGAAGGCAGCACCGAATTTCTGTATTTGTGCGACACCAAGCGCGCCATTGTCGTCAAGACCACGCTCGATGGCGAGAAGGTCTTCACCATCGGCTATCCCGATAAGTCCGAAGCCTACAAGCCCGGCGCGGACGGCAAAAATCAAAAATACAGTCCGACCAATCTGGCGATCGGCCCCAATGGCGATATCTACGTCGGCGATGGCTACGGCTCCAGCTACATCAATCAGTACAACAGCAAGGGCGAGTACATCCGCACCTTCGGCGGACCCGGAAAAGAGAAGGGGCAGCTATCGTGCCCGCACGGCATTGTGCTCGATGCGCGCGGCGAAACCCCGAATCTGACCGTTGCGGACCGCAGCAACACGCGCCTCCAGCGATTCACGCTCGATGGCCAACATATCGATTTCGTAAACCATCTGCCGGCCCCGTGCCACTTCAGCATCTTTAAGAATGGCGACATGGTGGTGCCCGACTTGTTCGCGCGGGTAACGATTCTCGACAAAAACAATCGTGTGATCACGCAACTCGGTGACGATACGACCAGTGACTATATGGCGACGCGCAAGCTGACCCGCGACGCGTTCACGCCCGGCAAATTCGTTTGCCCGCACGGTGCGTGCTTCGATCATCTCGGGAATATTTATGTGGTGGAGTGGGTCGAAGTCGGTCGGGTGTCGAAACTGCGCAAGGTTTAGGTCACCTTCCGACGTCATCAATACTATCTTGTATATACAATCATCGTATATATTAAAAAAGACGCGATGGATCCCCTGGGCGGCTTCGATAGGGACGCCGTCAACATGCAATCTTGCGCCACGGAGTTACGCCTTTCGAGGTTGAGGAGATTGTTGACCGCCCGCACGTGACTATCCCCTCTAAGACCGTCGCGGGCGAAGAACGATGGAAAAGCTTTGGGAAAACGGCGGCTGATCGCTACCCGATCGTGGTGTTCACGGTGAAATGAAGTCCGTAGAGAGGAAGCGCTATGCCCCCCAAATCGACCAACATACCTAAACCCAAAGCAGAATCCGACTGGTACACAACTCCGCAAGGCCGTCGACAGACGCAACGCGAGTGTGCCCGCGCGCTTCGGACAGGAACCCTCGTCCGCTCCGCCGGGTTGAAGGTCGCGAAAACCAATCGTGCGGTCCTCGAACAACTCATGCAACAGGCCAAGGACCAAGCAACTCGCGCCATTTCCATTCGCATCCCCATTACAGATCTTGAGCGTGCCAAACGGGTCGCGGCAGACACTGGCGTCGGCTACCAAACGGTCCTCAAGCAAGCGATCCGGGATGGCCTGAAAAGGACTGGTTGAATTCCGTCTGGCAATATTCACGAACGCCAAGTGTACTAAAACAGGAATGTGGCCATCGAATTCTTGAAGCGGGCCAACAGACATCCGGCGCGGCTTGGAATCCTGCCTGGCGCGTTCAACCCGCCGACGCGCGCGCACATCGAATTGGGCGCGGCCGCTCTGAACGAGTTAGACGAAGTCTTGTTCGTGCTGCCGCGCGCCTTGCCACACAAGAACTACGACGGCGTCTCATTCACTGAGCGATTGGAATTGCTGCTCGCGGCCACCGCGCCCGAGCCGCGCTTTTCAGTGGGCACATGTGAAGGCGGCTTGTTTTTCGAGATCGGGCGTGAATGCCGCGAAGCCTACGGGGGAAATACCGACATGGTTTTCCTATGCGGGCGAGACGCCGCGGAACGTATCGTGAATTGGGATTATGGCGACCCCGAAGCGCTTCCCCGCATGATGGCGGATTTCTCGCTTCTCGTGGCGGATCGCGGAGGGACGTATACCCCGCCGGAGGAATACCAACACCGCATCGGAACCCTGGAGCTATCGATCCCATGCGAGCATATTTCCGCCACCGAGGTCCGCGATCGAATTCAAAGAGGTGAGGCATGGGAGCACTTGGTTCCGCCGCAGATCGTCGGGGCCGCGCGCAGCAAATACGACCCTGATGCCACGTAGACCCAGTGGTACGATTTCCCATTGAAACCCAAACGCCCGAAAACCGCCGCCGAGCGCCGCGACCGCCTCGCCCAGATTCTGAAGTGGCTCGATAAGGCCTACCCCGACGCCACCTGCGCGCTGCATCATCGCTCGCCTTGGGAGCTGTTGGTCGCGACCATTCTCTCGGCGCAGTGCACCGATAAGCGGGTCAACGAAGTGACTCCCGGGCTCTTCGAAAAGTACCCTACTCCGACCGATTTCGCCGCCGTGAAACCCGAAGTTCTCGCGCAGGATATCCGGTCCACCGGCTTCTTCAATAACAAAGCCAAATCCGTCGTCGGCGCGGCGCAAAGAATCAATGGCGAGTTCGGCGGTCAGGTTCCGAAGACCATGGACGAGCTCCTGACCGTTCCCGGGGCGGCCCGCAAGACAGCCAACGTGGTACTGGGTACCGCTTACGGGATAGCTACCGGAATCGTCGTTGATACGCACGTTTCGCGCGTTTCCAATCGGCTGGATTTGACCCGGCAGTCCGACCCTGTCAAGATTGAGCAAGACCTTATTAAAATTCTTCCGCGGGAACGCTGGATTTTGTTCTCGCATCAGTTAATTTCTCACGGGCGCGCACTCTGTATTGCCCGAAAACCTCGTTGCTCCGAGTGCGGGCTGGATTCGCTTTGCTACGCCAAGGATAAAACCTCGTAAAACTGGAGTACCGTTCATGCCGACCGAAACACTGGAGGCCGCGAAAGCCGCTGCTTCTTTCAACCGGCTGCAGGCAAAATCCCTGCTAGGGAAATTCCGCAGCAAACAAAACCATCGCGCCGCGTTTATTTTTGCCCTGGATATCGCTCTTTATCTTGCGTTTTTTGCCGTTATCATTCTCTCGCATTCGTTACTCATTAAGCTTGCGGCCAGTGTGCCGCAGGGCATCGTGATCGCCCGCCTATTCATCGTCGGCCACGATGCATGCCACGGAAGTTTCACGACAAGTAAGTACTGGAACAAATTGCTGGGCCGCATCTCCTTCGCGCCGTCACTGACGACGTTCAGCCTCTGGGACCTGGGCCACAACTTTTCGCATCATGGCTTCACGAACCTCAAAGGACATGACTACGTCTGGACTCCGCTTTCGAAGGAAGAGTACGACGCTCTGCCGAAATGGCGGCAGGCTGTCGAGAGAGTCTATCGCGGCGTTGCGGGCTTCGGCCTTTACTACCTGATCGAACTGTGGTGGAACAAGCTGATCTTTCCGAGCCGCAAACACATTGGCGTCGATAAGAGCGTCCATTTTTGGGATTCCGTTCTGGTGACCGCCTACGCGACGCTGCAAGTTTTGTTTCTTGCGGGTATGGCCCTGTTCACGGGTCAGAATCCGTGGCTGCTCATTGCCGCCGGCTTTGTGATCCCGTTCGTCATCTGGAACATCACCATGGGTTTTGTGATTTACTCACACCACACCCATCCCGATGTCGCCTGGTTTGAAGGCCGACAGAATTGGAATGGCGCGCGCGCGCAGGTCGAGAACACCATCCACGTCACTTTTCCACTGCCGTTCAGCGCCATGCTCCACAACATCATGGAGCACACCGCGCACCACGTGGAAATCAACATTCCGCTTTACGAGCTTACGGGCGCGCAGGGCCAGCTTGAAGAGTCATTCCCCGCCGATATCCGCGTTCACCGCTGGTCCTGGGCTTACTTCCGCACCTGCGTGAAGTGCTGCAAGCTTTACGATTATCGCGAGCACCGCTGGATGGATTTCGACGGCCGATACACTTCAGAGAATATTCTGTATGCCACCGGCGGCGCCCCGGTCAGGAGCTCTTAGCTTTTTCGACGAGAGCAACGCCCATGCGGATGTCGGTCAGGCGCTGGACCGGATCGCTGGCTTCGCGCTCGATATTCAGCGGACCGTGGTAGCCGATCCGGCGCAACTTCTTGACGAAACTCTCGATTCCGACCGATCCCTGAGCTAGCGGCTTTTCATGCCCTAGCGCCTCGGAGTCGGCCGGGGGCGGCCAATCGCCATCTTTTACGTGAACTGAAATTATGTGCTGGCCGAGGACGCCGAGCGCCTCAATGGGATCGCCTGTGCCATATAAAATCATGTTCGCGGGATCGAAGTTGATGCCCAGGTTTTCGCGGTTCACATCGTGCAGAAACGCCAGCAGTCGTTCGGCGCTCTCCTGGCCGGTCTCCAACGCGAAAGTCTGGCCGTGTTTTGCGGCATGATCGCAGACGCGGCGCACCATCCCACGGACGATCAGATATTCCTCATTCCATGGATCTTCCGGAAGGAAACCGACGTGGGCAGCAATGCTTCGAACTCCGAGTTCCGCCGCGAAATGACTGGCGGCCTTGGTGCGCTCTTCACGCGCTTCGCGGGTGGCCTTGGGGACGAACCCCACGGTCTTCTGAACGGTTGGGATGTCCGCGTAACTCTCGCCTTCGTAAGAGCAGAACACCGTCTGCAACGGGAAATCGACCTCTTGCAAGGCTTCACGCCAGGGAGCGGCCGATGCCGCCAGATCCAATTCCGGCGGGACTCCAAGCTGCCCGCAGGTTGCGCCCAGCGACATAACTTCGCGCAGCGTCTCCCGAGGATCGCGCCCCGCCCAGAACATCACTCCAACTTCTAAATCCCTGAATATGCGCACGCGATTTTCTCTCCGTTCCTGGCCCGCGACTCCAGCATATACCGCGTGACCCGCACTGCGTCGGCCGAATCCTGCGTCGGGCAGAGCAGCGGCTTCGATCCCGATTTCACGCAGTCGGCGAAGTACTGCAGCTCCGCTTCGAACCCGTCGCGCGTATCGATCTCCGGCCGCTCTGCGTCGCTGGAATTCTTATATAACGTCAGCGGGCGGTCAGACGAACTGTAGTCCAGCGTGCCCTGTTCGGCCACGATGGTGAACTCCATCTCGAACGGAAACGCGCCCGCGTTGTGCCAGCCTCCGGTGATGAGCACCTGCTCGCCTCCCGGGTAATGCAGCCGCGCCGCGATGAAGTCAATGCCGCGTGGCAGATTCTCGCATCCGAACGCGGACACCGCTTCAGGACGGCCAAACAGCAGAATGCAATAGTCCACATCGTGGATCAATAAGTCGAAAACTCCGCCGCCGCTGCGCGAAGCATCCGCGAGCCACGCGCTCCACGCGGGCGCCGCGCACCGTCGGCGAAAGACGCCGGAACACACCTTGCCGAGAGTGCCGTTTTTTGTGAGCTCCGCGGCGGCGCGATAGCTGCCGAAAAATCGCAGCACCTGGCCGGTCATCAGAATGCGGCCGCGGTCCTCGGCTTCGCGAATCAGCGCATCCGCCGTCTTACCGTCCAGCGCCAGCGGCTTCTCGACCAGCACATGCTTGCCGGCTTGCAATGACGCGAGCGTCGCCGGAGCGTGCTGGTCGGTGGGCAGGCAGAGGTCGACCGCGTCGATCTCCGGATCGAGCAGCGCCTGATCGAGACTACGGTACTTCCGTACGTTCGAGAAGTCCATCTGTCCCGCCGGTCCACCCAGATTGCCCTGAATCGCGCTGAGGTCGCCGGAGAGTTTACGCTCATCGCCGCTCACCACGGCGTAGAGCTCCGCGCCCTGGACGCCGCGCAGTGCGAGCACATGCGTGCTCCCCATAAATCCCAAGCCAGCTACGGCAATCTTCACCATTCAGAAAAGTTATCACGGTCACGCAAAGTGAAAAGGCAAGGAACTTTTCCGCGCAAAGGCGCAAAGGGAAACCAAAGAATCATTCTTGGCGTGCGTTGCGGCTTCGCGTGAAATGTTTTTCCAACGCCCTGTTATCCCAAGCGCCACTTATTTGACTAGCTCGCCGTTTTTCACCACTGCGCGCGGGCGCTCCAGCGTCGCCACGTTAGCCAGCGGATCGCCATCGACGGCCACGAGGTCGGCGTAGTGCCCCGGCTCCAGCACGCCCACGCGGTCGGCCCATCCGAGCAGCTCCGCCGCATTCACGGTCGCCGCGCGGATCGCATCGATGGGCGTCATCCCGAGCTTCGTCATAAGCGCCAGTTGCCGCGCGTTTTCGCCGTGCGGATAAACTCCCCCGTCTGTCCCAAACGCCATCGGCGCGCCCATCTTGTAAGCATGCTGAAAGTTCTCGTATTGCAGCGGGCCCACGTGGCTTTCTTTCTCGATGGATTCCGCCAGCATTCCGACCTCGAGACCGTGCTGCATGATGAACTCGTGATTGTAGGTATCGAACACCAGATACGTGTGATGCTGTTTCGCCAGCGCGATGCCCTCGTCGTCAATCAGACTCGAATGCTCGATAGAATCGACGCCCGCGCGGATCGCGTCCTTGATCGACTGCGTCCCGTGGGCATGTGTCGCCACCCTCCGCCCCAGCTTGTGCGCCTCCGTCACGATGGCCTGCATCTCCTCGAGCGAATACTGAGGCGCGCCCGGTGAATCGCCCTTCGACAGAACGCCGCCCGACGCGCATATTTTGATCAGATCGGCCCCGAACTTCACAACTTCCCGCACCTTGGTTCGCGCGGCCCACGGACCATCGGCCACGCTCGGAGCAGTGTAGTGATACTCCGGTGCCAGCAGATTGTTATCGCAGTGCCCTCCGGTAATTCCAAGCGCCGGGCCGGAGACCAGCAGCCGCGGCCCAATCACATCGCCCGCGTTGATGCCATCACGCAGGGCCACATCGCTGTATCCGTCGGCGCCGACGTTACGCACCGTCGTGAACCCGGCTAGCAGCGTGCGCCGCGCATTCCGCACGCCCTTGATCGTTTCGCGCGGTATCGAAATCCCAAGCGCCGAATATCCCGAATCGCTCGGATCGCTGGTCAGATGGTCGTGAACATCGATCAATCCCGGCACGCAGGTGTAGGGCGAAAGGTCGATCACCGTGACGCCCGCGGGCGCAACGGTCGCGACATCGCGGATAATTCCATCGTGGGCGACCACCGTCATGCCGGATCGCAACTGCCCGCTGCGCACGTCGAGTAATTTCCCGCATCGAATCGCCGTATCGGCGCCTTGCAAAAGGCCGGTGCCCGCGCATGTGGCAGCCATCAGAATCCCGCAAAATCTCATGCTCGATTCTAACGTGATGCCGGTTCTACTTCGTTACCGGACTTCCCGTCGTTTTCAGCGATTCCATCGCCGCAGCCGCTTTCGGATCGTCCGCCGGCGTTTTACTGCGATAGAAATCCAGAATATTGGCGCGCAACTCTGGGGTCACCCCTTCCAGTTTCTTATCCGAGAGCTTGTCCAGCAGTTTGCTGTAAGTTGTGTCCGCCAAAGAATATTCGCCGACGACGCTCGGGTTCCCGGTATCGAAATCCATGTTCGGCAGCTTCAGGCGGTCTGCCTTCACCTCGGCCAGATAAGTTTTTTCGCGATCTACCGTCAGATCGAAGCTGCTCTCGAAGAACGCCTCGGTCTGTTTCGTGGGCGGCTTAAAGGCCAGCGCCTTGAACGGCCCCACCTTGGGGATGACACGGAACATCCAGGCGATGAACCGCGCCCAAATCCCCGGCTTGTCGTAATTGTGTCCCCACTCTTTCTCATAGCTCGTGCGGGAGAGGTTGTAGAGAAACTTCTTCCGCGTGATCCCAGGCGTGGCCTTTTCAATATCGTCTTTTTTGAGCACCCAGGCCGCTTTGGTCATCTCCGGCAGCAGCGAGCTCACCGTTTTACGGTAAGTGCCGAGTGCCAGGTCCAGCGTCTTGAATACGTCTTTCAACTGTAGATCGTAGGTTTCCTGAAACGCCTGATCCAGCAAGGTTTTGGATACCTGGAACCCCACGAAATCGTGATAGGCTTTCGGTGCGTAGCGACCGCGCGCCACTTGCAGCACATCGAAGCCGAACTCGGTTTTCAAGTGCGCCGCCGGGTCCTCCGCGTAGGTGATGTTGTTTCCGAATTTCGCTCTCAACTTCGGATACAGAATCGGCACCGACCGGTTGGTTGCCACCGGATGCCCCTGATTGTCGGCCGCATAGTGGGAAAGCGCGCCCAGTGCGAACGCGTATTGGTTCAAGTCTTGCGAATCGCGCACTAGCGCTTCTACGAAGTCGCCGGTCCGGACGTAGTGCACCAAATCGCTGAACAAGTGCGAGCCGAAAGGATAGTAGCCAAGGTCCTGGATGATGCAACCGCCATAAGCGTAGCCGTGTGCCTCAAGCAACTGCTCTGGGGTTGAATCCGGGAAACGCTTGAGCAATAAAGGCGTGATGTTGTCATTCCACAGTGTGTCGATGATCGCCTCATGCGTCAGCACCGAGTAAGCCTGCGCCGACCTGGGTACGAGAAGCACGCACCACAGCAGGCCAAGACTCACGACAAGGGAGTTAACGCTAGAACGAACGCAGCGGCGTGGGCACATTCTTGTATCATAGAGCTTTGGCCCCAGCCTCTCCGGTTTCACCCCGCTGCCATTGGTTGCGGTTCGTACACGAAGGATACTATTCTACGGTCAGTGTAGTTGAGGCGGTACTTGCAGAAAGCCTTTCTCGTCATCTGCGGGGTGCTCCTTTTTTTTGAGAGTCCCGCTTCATGTCAAACATCCTGGTCTACCATCGCCGGACGCGTTACCGACTCCACCGATGCTGGTATTCCGAATGCGTTGGTGCGGGCGCATGTTCTATACTCGACTGATTTTACCGAAACCCACACCTCTGGCGACGGAAGCTTCTCACTCACTTTCCTGAGCGCCGGAAACTACGTCGTTGAGGTGAATGCGACCGGTTTCAAGGAGCTCAAGCGAGATTCCATCGTGCTGCGCGGGGCCGACACGCTCGAACTGCCGCTCACGATGGAGGTCGGGGATATGAGCGACCACGTTTCCGTATCCGCGGAGCCGGACGAACTGCAGACGTCCACGGCTTCCCGCATGCAGCGCTTTGAGCTTGATACGGTCAGTAAGCTTCCGCTCATCGGACGCCAATCCACCAACCTGATCACTCTCGCGCCCGGCGTTCTATTCGCTCAGGAACAGTACGGGTCGAATGGATTCTCGGGGCTGCGGAGCTGGGATGCCAACGGAAAATATATCATCAACGGTGGCAAGGAAGGCACCAACCAGTTCCTGTTGAACGGGGCCCCCATCAGCCTCACCGGCAAGTGGCAGATCTCGCCCAGCGTGGAAGCCGTTCAGGAAGTGCGCGTGATGACCAACACCTACGACGCGCAGTTCGGCCGCACCGGCGGCGGCACCGTGAACACTACCTTGCGCTCGGGAGGGCAGGCGTGGCACGGGTCGCTTTACGAGTTCTTCCATAACGCGGTGTTCGACGCCAACTCCAACGAGAATAACCTGACCGGCACGCCGCGCGGTAAGCACATCACGCATCAATTCGGGGGCGCGCTGGGGGGCACGGTTCGCAAGGACAAAGATTTTGTTTTCTTGAGCATGGAAGGATTCAACGAAATCGCACCCTTTCCGATTGTGGCCGACACGCCGCCAGCGAACCTGCGCGACGGGCAGCATTTTAGCCAGTACGGCATCAAGGTCTTCGACCCGCTGACTGGTCATCGGTGCGTGTCGGGTGTTGACACGCCGATGGGCGTCCCCTGCCTCAATGGCTATGTGCGAAACCGGTTTCCTGGGAATGTCATCCCACTTTCCCGCATGAGCCCGATCGGCAGAGCAATTTTGGATTTATATCCGCTTCCTAACAGTGGCGGCTTAACCGAAAATTTTCTGGCCGGCGGCAATAGCGGACGCTATTCTTACTTCCAGCCCATCGCCCGCTGGGACCATAACTTCGGCGAACGCGACCGTCTGTATGGCCTGATGACGTACCAGCACGGCACCGAGATGCAGAACTCGAACGGCTTTCCAGGCCCGGCATCCATCGGCAGCGGCACCAACGAGCGAACCAATCAGAACTATATCGCCGAGTGGACCCGCGTCCTCTCACCCACCACCATCTTCGACCTGCGGCTTTCCTTCGGTCGATTTACCGAATACTTCCCCGAGAGCTCCTGTCTTACCTGCCTAACCGCCGATTCTTTAGGCATTCTCAAAATGCCGCGCCCTCCCACGGTGGCTTACAACACGGCCCCACGCGTCGATCTCGATCTGTACTCTTCCATCATTGCGAACTCGTATACCTGGAGCACCCAGAACCAATGGGATGTCGCCCCGAGCTTCACGTACGTCCGCCGCGGGCATGCGCTTCACCTTGGAATGGAATTCGCATACGCCGGTCTCGGGAATAGCGGCCCGGGGCGCGCCAACGGCCAGTTCTCTTTCACGCGCCAATGGACACAGCAGTATGCGCAGTTGAATCGTGGCGCGCTCGACGGCAGCGGTGTGGCCGACTTACTTCTCGGTCTGCCCGGCTCCGGCTACATCGATTACAACGAAAGCTTCTATCGGACCTGGCCTTACGCCGCCGCCTACATCCAGGACACCTGGAAAATACGCTCGAATGTGACGCTGAATCTGGGGCTCCGGTATGACGTCCAGATCCCCTTCCTCGAGCGCTTCAACCGCCTGAATGAGGGCTTCGACTTTCAGGCCAGGAATCCGCTCACCGATGCCATCCGCCAGAATTGGGCCGATTTGAAAGCGCAGTACGACGCCACCGGCCCCAAATACCCGTACCCCGCCGTGCCGGCGGCGCTGTATGGCGGCAAGTTGTTCGCCGGCCCCGGGCATCGCCGCCCGTATAACACCGATTGGACGGATATTCAGCCGCGCGTCGGTGTCGCCTGGAGCTTTGCACCGAAGACGGTTTTCCGCGCTGGAGCCGGCATCTTCTATCGCACCGCCACGCAGCTCAATTTCAGCGACGGCTTCAGTCAGCAGACGGCCTATGACGCGTCCTTCGATGGCGGGTTGAATCCGTCCGCCGGGATCACCGGCAAATTCTCATTGCAAGACCCCTTTCCGTTCGGCATTCGGTCTCCAGGCAGCACGCGCAGTTCGCTCACCGACGTCGGCAGCGCATTCGCGTTCGACGGCCGCCAACGCGTCATTCCCCGGACATATGAATATTCGGCTGGTATTCAACGCGAGCTTCCGGGCAAGATCTTCGCCGACGTATCTTATTCCGGCAGCGTCACCGTTCACGACAACATGCGGGCGCAACTCGACCCGGTCAGTTATGCCAATTTCACCCAATGGCATCAAGATCCCCAGTACCTCAGCCGGCCACTGAAGAATCCTTTCGTCGGTATCCTTCCCAGCACCTCCGAACTTGGCGGGGCAGCCTACGTCCCGGCTTACCAGTTGTTGCGCCCGTACCCGCTTTACTACGGCGTTCTGCAAACCACCAATCCCTGGGGCCGCTACCGCTACGATTCCCTGCAGGTGCAGATTGAAAAGAAAGTCTTCGATTCGGCGAGCACCGGGATTCTTTCTTTCCTGCTGGGCTACACCTTTTCGAAATCGTTCGAGGCCAGCCATCGCCTGAATGCCTGGAACCTCCGGGAACGCCCGATTCACGAGCTCACGGCGCTCGATAAGCCGCACAGCCTGGCCTTCGCCGGTACCTGGGATGTGCCGATCGGGTGGGGTAAGCGCTGGCTCAACGGCGGGAACCGCTTCGTCGGATATTTCACCAACGGGTGGTCGCTCGATTGGATCTTCACCTACTATTCCGGCTATCCGGTCAATAAGCCCGATGCGCTCTTCTCATGCGCCAGCTACGTGGTGCCGAACCAGAGCGGCGCCCACTGGTTCAATAACGATCCATCTTGCTACGCCACGCGGCCGGCGTACGTGCTGCGCACAACCGAGGACCGGTTCTCCAGGATCCGAACGCCTGCAGCGCCGCAGATGAACCTGTCGGTCGAGAAAACGTTTTGGATCGGCGAGAAGTATCTGTTTCAGCTTCGCGGCGAATCCTACAATTTGGGAAACACGCCTATCTTCGCCGGACCGGTTACCGATGTCAGCAATCCCCGTTTTGGGCAAATCCCATTCGCTCAAAGCAACTTCCCGCGCTACGTTCAGGTGGCCGCCAAATTCGTGTTTTAATCGAGCAATGTTTTGTACCCAGTGCAGCGCGGCGTTGCAGGAGAGCGACGTCTACTGCTCCAAATGCGGCAAGGCCGTGAACGCGCTTCCGGCAGTTCAGATAGCCGCGGCTCCCCGAAGGCTGCGGCGCATTATGTCCCAGCGCAAAATTGCCGGCGTCTGCGCGGGCTTCGCCGAGTATTTCGAAATGGACTTGACCCTGATGCGCATCATCTGGGTCGCGCTTCTGATTTTACCGCCATCGATCGGCGGCATCGGCTATATCGTCGCCTGGATCGCTATGCCCAAGGACGATTCGGTGCGCGTTACCCCGTAGCGCCCGCCCGCGCCAGCAGTTCGCGGATGTGGCCTTCTTCTTCCTTGGTCGGCTTGCGCTCCAGCGCCGCACGGCACTCCTTGGCCGCGTTCACCTTATCGCCCTTCTGCATCAGCGCCATCGCGTAGTGGTAGTGATAGGTCGGGTTCTGGTCGACCTTCTTCACCAGATCGCTGAAGATCTCGACCGCGTTGCTGCTCAGGTTTTTCTTCAGGTAGATCCAGCCGATGGTATCGGAAACCTCGGTGAAGTTCGGCAGCTTCTGCTTGGCGCGATTTGCCAGCGTCAGCGCCTCGTCCAGATTGCTCCCGTTTTCCGCCATCAAAAATGCCAGATTGTTGAGAGCCTCGGGATTGTTCGGATCGCGCTCGAGCGACCGTTGATAATACTTCTGCGCGTCGGTATGCTGGCCCGTGCGATCCAGCAGTTGTGCCAGGAAATTCATAATGAAGATGTTGTCCGGAGCGTACGCCTGCGCTTGCCGCAGCGCCTCTACGCCGTGAGGCAGATCACCTTTCATCGCGTAGGTCTGTCCGATATTGGCGTAGACTTCGGCTTCCTCGCGGGGGTTCGACTTGTACTTATCCGCCAACTCGCGGTAGGCGACCAGAGCCTGATCGAACTGCCCCGTTTTCATGAGGCCGTTCGCCAGCTCCCGTTTGAGCGCCAAGCGGTCCGGATACTTTTCGCTCTCGGTCCGAATGAGTTTCAATGCCTGCTCATGCTGGCCCTCGATAAACAGGACCTCCGCCTCGCCCAAGAGCCCGCGAAGATTAGTCGGGTCGGCCTGGTAGGCTTTCTGGAAATTTTCGAGCGATTCCTTGTAACGCTTCTGGTTCAGATTCAGGACCCCCATCTGCAGCAGGGTGTCGGGCTGCCGCGGGTTCGCGGCCAGCAGTTTTTCGAGCAGCACGCGCGCTTCATCGTTCCTCTGCAAACGCATCAGCGACGCCGCCTTCAGCAGCTTGGCCGCGCCACTCTCCGGATTGCGCTTCTCAGCCTCTTCGGCATAGTTCAGCGCGCTGTCGTTATCCCCCCGCACCAAAGCGATCTGCGTCAGCGCCAGTCGCGCGCGCAGATAGTCGGGGCGGAGCTCTACGGCCTTCTGGAACTGCTGAATGGCCTGCTCATATTCCTGCCGGGCATAATGCGCGCGGCCCAGGTTGAAGCGCGCCACGAAATTGTCCGGCTTGGCCGTCACCACCTGCTGCAGTTCCGTGATCGCCTGCGTCACATCGCCTTTGTCCAGCAGATAGCTCGCCTTCATGCCGCGAGCTTCCGGGTCTTTCGGATCTTCCTTCAGAATCTCCAGATCCTTGTCGTAAGCCTCTTGATTCTTCCCCTGCCGCGTCAGCACCTCGATGATGTGCTTCTGATAGTCGATCTTTTTCGGCGGATCCTGCGCGATGCCTTGCTGGTATTGCCGGATCGCTTCATCCATGTCGCCGATGCGGAAATAAAAGTCCCCCGCGGTCATGTATGCCGCCGGGTACTCCTTTACGTGCGTCTTAAGCTGATCCAGAACCTTGACCATCTCGGGACGGTTCTGCTCACTGAAATAGAGCGTCGCCAGCATCAATTGCAACTGGTATGCGTTGGGGTTATTAGCGATCGCCTGCTTCAAAACCGCCTCCGCCTCGGGCAGTTTCTTCAAGCCGACATCGAGTTTGTACAGTTCGGTGTAAGGCGACAGCATGGTTTTGTCGCTCGCAATCAGCTTCCTGTAAAGAGCTTCCGCTTCGGCCGTCTCACCATAACTGCCCAGCGTGCGCGCCAGCGCCAGCGTAACGATTTTGTCTTCCGGCTTAATCTTCAGCGCCTGCCGGTATTCGCCGACCGCTTCCTCCATAGCTTTCTTGGAATCCACCGAATTCTGTTTTCGGAAGTCGGCCACGGCATCCACCAGATGGAGATCGCCGGTAAGCTTGTGAACCTCCATGGTGTTCGGGTCGCGGATTTTCATGCCGCCGGTCATCTGGCGCACTTCAGCGATGAGTGGCTGGTCGCGCGGCCCCATCTCGGAAGTTTCATACGCCTGCAGAAGAATTTCCGCCAGCTTCAAAGATGCGTCATTGGCGTCCGGCGTCCCTGGAGGCATCAGCTCCACGGCGCGTCGCAAGGAATAAGCGGCATTCGAAATCTGGCCCAGTTTGAGTGAGGTCAACGCCAGATGGTAATGCGCCTCGCCGAACTTCTGATCTTTGTTCAGCGCTCGCCGGTACATGATCGAGGCTTCTTTGTACTTGCCGCGATCGTAATACTTATTACCGCTGTCGAGATATTTTTTCTTGACCACATCCGGGTCGCGACTGCAGCTCAGCAAGGCCAAGGCAGCGACCACGGGTGCCAGATAGCGAATAACGGATTTCACAAAACGATTATACTTGGCAATTTCCAGGTTTTCGTGCGAATTGACCCGGCGTTACCTTTTGTCGCCAATCTTCGCCCTATAACTTACATGATGCGCGCGCACACCATTTTTGCCCTGTTTGCCGGTGGAGTACTCCTCGCAGGAGGAGCGGCGAATGCCAGGGCGCAGGATGCCGCCCCCCCCAAGACCGACGCCCCCAAAGCCGATGCCTTCGCAAAGGTTCTGGGCGAAGTGATCGCTATTGACGCGGCCGCGAATCAAATCACGGTCAAAACCGACGCCGGCACTCCGGCCACCGTGATACTGGACGAGAAAACTTTATACCTGCGCGTGCCTCCCGGCGAGAAAGACCTCAAGAAGGCTGCCAAGATCACCATTTCCGACGTCGGCGTTGGCGATCGTGTCTATGCGCGCAGCCGCAAATCAGCCGATAACACCCCGGTGGCCGCCACTTCGGTGATGGTGATGAGCAAGAGCGAGCTGGTGCGGCACCAGGAAAAAGCGCAATCGGAGTGGCAGACGCGCGGTGTTGTCGGCACGATCAAGGCCATCGACCCGGCCTCGAAGCAGGTCACGCTTGCTTTGCGAGGCGGTGAAAAGGCCGACATCATCGTCGGTTCTTCCGATGCTGCCACTTTCCGCCGCTATGCTCCCGATTCGGTTCGTTTCGCCGATGCCAAGCCGAGCAGCTTCACCGCACTGAAAATCGGCGACACCATGCGCGTGCTGGGCAACAAGACGGAGGACGGCACGCATATCACGCCCGAACAGATTGTTGCCGGCACGTTCAACCACATCGCGGCGACCATCATCTCGGTGGACCCCGCAACCAATCAGGTCAAAGCCACCAATCTGCTGAACAAAAAGCCAATGACGATCAAGGTGAATGCAGAAACGACGCTGAAGCGCTTGCCCCCCGAAATGGCCGGATTCATGGCCCGGATGCAGGGTGGTGCGGCTGGGGCGGCGGCTTCTCCCGCCGGCTCGCCGTCTTCCCGGCCCGCTCGTCCTGCCGGAGTCGCCGCGGCTCCCGGCAGTGTTATGGTTCCCGATCCCGGTCCCGGCGCGAACGGCCCGCGCATGGGTTTTGGGGGACACGGCGGCCGGCCCGACATCAACCAGATTCTCGCGCGCGTCCCTGCAATCAAACTCGCCGATTTAAAACCGGGTGACGCCATCATGGTCGCTAGCGGGGAGGGTACGAATCCCGCTGAAATGATTGCCATTACCCTGCTCGCCGGGGTCGAACCGCTTCTGACCGCCGCTCCGAATGGCGGCCAGCAACCCGTGGGCGGCGCCTGGAACTTCGAAATGGCGTCGCCACAGTAAGTACGACGAAATTAGCTTCTGAAAACGAACATCATTATGTCGCAGATCTTGAAGTGTATCCGTGCGGTCCTCTGTCTCGCTCTCGTTACTTTTCTCGCCACCTTCGGCTATGCTCAACAGCCGGGCGGATCGATTCGCGGACAGGTGACCGATAGCTCGGGATCTTCCATCCCCGGCGCGAATGTATACGTAACCGGCCCCGGCGCGCTTTCCAAGAAGCTTTCCACTGACGAGCAGGGCGCCTTCAGTGCGACCGGCCTTCCCCCTGGCACCTATACCGTTCGCGTCGTGGCCAATGGCTTCGGCCCATTTGAAAATCGGGCTGTCACCGTCAATGCCGGCCGCGTCGCCACCCTCTCCATTCCGCTCACTCTGCAAGTCGCCAAGCAGGAGGTCACAGTGCAGTCCGAGGCTGTGGGCACGGTCAGTGTTGACGCCGCGGCCAATGCAGGGCAGCTTGTCCTCAAAGGCACCGATCTGGACGCGCTTCCCGACGACCCCGACGATCTCGCGTCCGATCTTCAAGCGCTCGCCGGGCCCTCCGCGGGACCGAATGGCGGCCAGATCTATATCGACGGGTTCACCGGTGGCCGTCTGCCTCCAAAGTCTTCCATCCGTGAAATCCGCATCAATCAGAATCCCTTCTCCGCCGAATACGACCGGCTCGGCTTCGGTCGCATTGAGATTCTCACCAAGCCTGGGACCGACAAGCTTCGCGGCCAGGTGATGTTCAACGATAGCGACGCGTTTTTCAACTCACGCAACCCGTATGCCACGAATAAGCCCAGCTTTCAGTCGCGCCAATACGAAGGCAATCTCGGCGGCCCGCTGGGCAAGAAGGCGTCGTTCTTCGTGGATTTTGAACGCCGCGAAGTGGACGACAACGCCATCATCAACGCGACCACGCTCGATGCCAATTTCAACCCGCTGCAAGTGCAGCAGGCGGTGGTCACGCCCAATCGCCGGAACGAATTCAGTCCGCGCATCGACTACCAGTTGAATGCCAATAACACGCTGGTGGCGCGCTATTCCTACGAAGGCAATACCCTGCGGGACGCCGGTGTGGGCACCTTCAATTTGCTCTCACGAGCCTACAACACGACCAACAACGGCCACCGCCTGCAGTTAACCGAGACCGCGGTCCTCGGCGCCAAAGTCGTGAATGAAACGCGCTTCCAATATCTTCACGACCGCAGCGGACAGGTCGGCGACAATTCTGTCCCGGCCGTGATCGTCCAGGACGCGTTTAGCGGCGGCAGCTCGCAAACCGGCAACAGCTTCAATCTTCAAAAACACTACGAAATTCAGAATTACACGTCGGTCGCACAGGGCGCCCATTCCATCAAGTTCGGTGTGCGGGCGCGCACGGTCACGCTCGACACGGCGTCGCCCCAGAATTTTGGCGGCACGTTTGTTTTTGCGGGCGGGCGCGGACCACAGCTCGATGCCAACAACCAAGCGGTGCTTGACGCCGGTGGGCAGCCCATCATTCAAGACATCACCTCGCTCGAGCAGTACCGCCGAACGTTACTATTCCAAAAACAGGGACTTGGCGCGGCGCAAATTCGTCAGCTTGGGGGCGGGGTATCGCAGTTTTCCATCTCCGGCGGCAATCCCGTCGCCGGCTTGAACCAGACCGACGTCGGCGTGTTCTTCCTGGACGATTGGCGCTTCAAGCAGAACCTCACACTCAGCTTTGGACTCCGTTACGAAACCCAAACAAATATCCACGACTGGCGCGACGTTGCTCCGCGCTTCGGCTTCGCATGGTCGCCCGACGGCAAGAAAGGCCGTCAGGGTAAGACTGTCGTGCGCGGCGGCACCGGACTTTTCTATGACCGTTTCTCGGAATCGCTCGGTCTCGATGCCGTGCGCTACAACGGCATCAACCAGGAGCAGTTCATCATCGGAACTCCTTCGTTCTTTCCGAATGTTCCCGATATCGCCAGTCTGAATGCGCAGCAGCGCCCGCAAACCAAACATCAGGTCGATCAGGCCCTGCGCGCGCCACAGACACTGCAAAGCGCTATCGGGATCGAGCGGCAATTGCCTAAGAGCACCACGGTCGCCGTCACGTTCACGAACTCTCACACCACGCACCTGCTGCGCTCCCGCAACATCAATGCGCCGCTCCCCGGAACCATATCCCCTGAGAACCCTCTCGGCATCCGGCCCTTTTCCGGAGGCAACATCTATAACTACGAGTCCGACGGACTGCTCAATCAGAATCAGCTCATCACGAACCTGAACAGCCGCTTTAACAAGAACGTCACCATCTTCGCTTTCTACGTCTACAATCACGCCCGGAGCAATACCGACGGGGCCGGAACCTTCCCGGCCAACCAATACAATCTGAGCGATGAGTATGGCCGGTCCGCGCTCGACGTGCGGCACCGCTTTGTGATGGGCGGGTCGGTCGGGGCAAACTGGCTGCATGGCGTCCGTTTCAACCCGTTTGTGATTGCGCGTTCCGGCCCGCCGTTCAACATCACCACGGGTAACGACATTAACGGCGATTCAGTCTTCACCGACCGTCCCGCTTTCGCCACCGATTGCAGCGCCTTGTCTTCCGTCTGCACGCCTTTCGGAAATTTCAACACGCGCCCTTTGCCGGGTGAGGCGCTGATTCCCAGGAACTATGGCAATGGGCCTGGGTCATTCACGGTCAATCTGAGGGCTTCGAAAACCTGGGGCTTCGGTGAGGATGCAAGCAAGCGGCCGGCGAGCGGCTCCGATGGCGGTGGCGGCTTTCATGGCCCGCGCGGCGGTCCTGGCGGCATGATGATGGGGGGTATGCGCGGGATGGATGGCGGTGGCGGCAGCGGTAAACGCTACAATCTGACGCTCTCGATTTCCGCGCGGAACCTGCTGAATACGGTCAACCCCGGCCAGTACATCGGGACGCTGACGTCCCCTCTATTTGGGAAATCGAACTCGCTCGGCGGCGGCTTCGGCCCAGGCGGGAGCAGCGGCAACAACCGCCGGATCGACTTCCAGCTTCGGTTTTCATTCTAATTACCCGGCCTACACGGTCGCGATCACAAGCGCGTTCGAGCCCGAGCGTTCGTACGTCTTTCCCCGTCGCGACCACGCGTTTGCCCGCGAACGGCATCAATCGCGCGTTCTGCCCTGCCGCCGTCATCTTGTCGGAAATCGGCAGATAAATTTCGCCATCGTCGGACTGATTCAGATGAGTGCCGCCGTAGCCAGCATCAAAACAATCGTTCTGTACCGCGCGTTATGTGGCGAATTACTGGTGTTCCTCCGCCCATCCGGTAGCGGTTAAGCATCGCGACGAGCCAATTCTATCTCACGCCATCACTACGCAATCGCGTAGTGACACGGGATCTTCCTATTGAAAGAATGAACTCTCCTTCTCGACCTATCGGGAAGCAGGATAACAAAATGGAACAATATTTCGACTATCTTAAGCGGTTGATCATCACCGGAGTTACTATCTTCGCCGCAGTTTGCTGGCTGGGTATGACACCGCTCGCCTTAGCCTTCGACGATAACGCCGTGACGCCA
>JBBROU010000010.1:0-62668 GCA_038229055.1 Bryobacterales bacterium
ATCTGCAACGCGCATTCGGATTCGGCAATACCGGCGAATTCGATCCATTTCTGCTTCTGGACGATTTCCGCAACGATGTACCCGCGGATTATCTGGCCGGATTCCCGTGGCATCCGCACCGCGGCATTGAAACCATCACCTATGTGCTGGCCGGAACCGTCGAGCACGGCGACAGCATGGGGAATCGAGGCGTCATCGGACCGGGCGACATTCAGTGGATGACAGCCGGAAGCGGGATCATCCACCAGGAGATGCCCAAGGGCGACCCTGTCGGCCAAATGCACGGGTTTCAATTGTGGGCCAATCTGCCGGCCGCGCTGAAGATGACACCGCCGCGCTATCAGGGAATCAACGCGGCTGACATCCCAAAAATCAAAGATGACGATGGAACCGAGGTGCGCATCGTCTGTGGCAAATTTTGGGGCAAGGCGGGCCCAGTGGACGGCATCGCCGGGGATCCTGTTTATATCGACGTCTCCGTGCCTCCTGGCCAGAAGAAGTCGCTTCCGGTCGAGACCACGCATCATTCGTTTGCTTACATATTCTCCGGCAGCGGGAAGTTCTGCAATGCTTCAGGGCCGCTCGCGGTGCCGACCGAAGGGGTCCGCTGGTGGGAAACAAAACCTCCCGTTGAGGCAGACAATCGCTCGCTGATTGTTTTCGATCGCGGGGACGAGGTGGTAGTGCACGCTGGAGAAGATGGGATCCGATTTCTGTTGGTCTCGGGCAAGCCGCTGCAAGAGCCTGTGGCGTGGTACGGCCCCATTGTGATGAACACGCAGAAGCAACTTCAAGACGCGTTTGAAGAGCTGGACAAAGGAACGTTTCTGAAGGCGCGAACCGCGAGCTAGGTGGAGCATTGCGCCTACGCCCTGTCGCGCTTCCGGCGCCGCAGACCGCTGCCGCCGAAGTTGGGGACGTGCGCGGCCGACAAGCCGTAGATGAATCGTTCGTAGATGCGTATCGCGTGGTGGTTTGGCTTGCGGTTACGCTGGGGATCCGTCAGTTCGGCGAGCGCGGCGATATTCATGAGCGGTCAGCGAGTCGCCGACAAGACACGGGCTTAACGCCCAATGTTAAACCCGAATGTTAAACTTGAGATAACGCCAAACGAAGCCAACGTGTGTGTAAATGAAAGCCAGCAATCCCTTTTGGAAATCTCAACTCGGCGACCGCGTTCCCAGCCAGATGTCCACGGAACTGGACGTTTACGAGAACGAAATAGCCTTAAAAAAGCAAGGGAAAATTGAAGATCGTGTCTTCGCGGAAACGCGTCTGCGTCGCGGGGCTTATGGTCAGCGATACGACAATGGCCAGCGATCCGACGGCCAAATCACGCGCAAGCTGCAATTTCCGTCGGAAGAAACCAAGGGTCCCAACACTCTGTGGGACGCTCCGGGGATGCAGCGGATCAAGATTCCTTATGGCGGTCTGAACGCACCGCAGCTCGAGGTGTTGGCCGATCTCTGTGAAGAATATTCTGACGGCATCGCTCACATCACCACTCGGCAGGATGTGCAACTCCACTTCATACACATCGACGACACGCCGGCGATCATGCGGCGGCTCGCCGCGGCGGGCATCACCACGCGCGAGGCTTGCGGCAACTCCGTGCGCAACGTGACGGCTTGCCCCATTGCCGGGGTCTGCCGCGAGCAGGTCTTCGATGTCACGCCTTATGCCAAAGCCATCGCCTATTTCATGTTGGGGCACCCCGATTGCCAGGCGTTTGGCCGGAAGTTTAAGATTGCGTTTTCGGGCTGCAAGGACAATGCCTGCGCTCTCGTGCGATTGCATGATTTCGGTGCCATCGCGGCGACTCGCGAGGTTAACGGCGAGCTAAAGCGCGGCTTTGAATTGTGGGTGGGCGGTGGTCTTGGCCCCGTGCCGCAGCAGGCCCGGCTGTTCGACGAGTTCGTGCCGGAAGAAGAGATTCTGCCAATTGGGCAGGCGATCGCGCGCGTATTCGCACGGCTCGGAGAGAAAAAGAATCGCAACACCGCGCGGATCAAGTTCCTGGTGACGAAACTCGGCATCGCGGAGTTCAAGCGGCTTGTTCTGGAAGAGCGCGCCATACTTCCGTACGATCCGGCATGGACCGCGTTTCTCAAAGATGTTCCACAGGAGGTTGAAGAGCCGCTCAAGGCGCCTTCGCTGTTGCAGATTGATGCGGCGTGGCCAACGGCTTCCGATCGGACGGGTTTCGATCAGTGGCGCGGCACCAATGTCTATTCGCAGCGGCAAGCAGGCTATGCCACAGTAACCATCGCGTTGCCGCTCGGCGACATCACAGCGGCCCAGTTGCGCGCAGTTGCCGATATTTCGCGAAAGTACGTCAAGGAGACGGTTCGCAGCACCGTCGAACAGAACCTGGTCTTGAGATGGGTGACTGAAGCCGACCTCCCCGCCCTTTACGAAGAGCTGACGCCGCACGGCCTTGCTGTCGCGACCGCGGGAACGGTGATGGACGTGGTCTCCTGCCCGGGTACGGACACCTGCAAGCTGGGTATCGCCTCGTCACGCGGCCTCGCGAGCGAACTGCGCACTCGATTGATGACGCAGAACGCAACGCAAAACGCAACCATGCATGAAGCCATTCGCGGGCTCCGGATCAAGATCAGCGGCTGCTTTAATTCGTGCGGACAGCACCACGTTTCCGATCTCGGCTTCTACGGCGTGAGCCGCAACAAGAACGGCTACACCGTGCCGCATTTCCAGGTGGTTCTCGGAGGGGAATGGACGCACAACGCCGGCGCTTATGGACTGGCGATCGGCGCGGTGCCATCCAAACGCATTCCCGAAACGGTGGAACGCATAACGGGCCGGTATCTGGCGCAGCGCACCGAAGGCGAATCTTTCCAGGCGTTTGTAAAACGCATCGGCAAAGCCGAGTGCAAGGCGATGCTGGACGATCTCACGCAGGTTCCCAGTCACGATCAGGATCCTTCGTTTTACACGGACTGGGGCGACGCGAGAGAGTTCACCATCGGTGATTTAGGCGTTGGCGAATGCGCCGGCGAAGTGATCACGCCGATCGACTTCGCTCTGGTGGCTTGCGAGCGTGAAGTATTCGAAGCGCAGTTGAGCCTGGACAGCGGCCAGTTCGAAAAGGCCGCGACCATGGCTTACGAATCCATGCTGCACGGCGCGCAAGCGCTTCTGAAATTTAAATTCTTTTTCGCTCCGGACGATCCAGAGAAAATCGTGCCGGATTTTCGGACGCAGTTTTACGACACCGAGTTGTTTTTCGATCCGTTCGCCCGCGGCAAATTCGCACAGGACTTTTTCAAGGCGCACGAGCATGGGGGACGGGCTGCCAGCCCGGAAGCGGCACATCAGTCAATTGAAGAGGCACAGCTCTTTATCGAAGCTTGCTACAGTTGTTACGCGCGCATGTCCGCCGCCCCAGTAAAGGCGATGGCGTGATCGACCCCAACCAAGTTCAACACATCAATATCAAGATCTTCGCGAAGGAACCGGCGGCGATCAATCTTGCCGACACCATTCCGGTGTTTCATAACTGGATTAGGAACAGCGTCTGCGAAGAGATGCTAGTGGATGTCGCCGACTATCGGCACGTGCCGGAGGGCCCCGGCGTGATGCTCATCGGCCACCAGGCGAACTACAGTCTGGACAATCGCGAGGGCCGGCTGGGACTGCTATATAACCGCAAGGAAGCGCTGCCCGGAACGTTTCGCAGCCGTCTGAATCAGGCGTTCGGAGCGGCATTGCGCGCAACTGAGCTTCTGGAGGATGAAGCGCCATTTCGCGGCAAGTTGAAATTCAACCGTGGGCTCACCGAGATCTTTGTAAATGACCGCCTCCTGGCGCCGAATAACGAGGAGACGTGGCACGCGTTGAAGCCGGAGATTCAGGAGTATTTCCCCGGCTGCCATCTGGAGCACCACGGGGAACCGCGCGATCTATTTCGCGTTATCGCCACAACACGATAAACTCGGGGGCTGGCGAATGAACCTGCCTCCGGTTTACCCGATTCTTGACGAACAATCGCTCGCCGCACGCGGCATCTCGTTGATCGATGCCGCGCGTGGAATTCTGCACGGCGGCGCGGAGATCCTGCAGCTTCGCGTTAAGGGCGAATGGAACCGTGCCGGGTTCGAGATTGGCGAACATGTGCGCGACCTGTGCCGGTCACATGCGGCAACACTGATCATCAACGACCGCGTGGATATCGCCATGCTGCTCGATGCAGGCGTGCACCTGGGCCAGGACGATCTACAGCCCGCGGCGGCGCGGCGCCTGATGGGCGCTGAAAAGATAATCGGATTTTCGACGCACAACGCGCAGCAGGTTGCGGACGCAACGCGCGAACCGGTTGACTACATCGCGATCGGCCCGATATTTACTACGGCAAGCAAGCGCAACCCGGACCCGGAAATCGGCGTCGAAAATTTCAACCGTCTGCGCGAATTGACGGCGTTGCCGCTAGTTGCAATCGGCGGAATCACGAGGGCAAATGCGGCGGCGGTGTGGGCTGCGGGCGCGCAGAGCGTCGCGATCATTGCCGACATGATGCCTAACCCATGCACCGCGGATACACTTGGCGAACGGATGGAAGAATGGCGACGATTGACAAAACGGACGTAAACACAGGATTGGTGAAGGGCCTCGGCCTAGTCTCGGCCACCACTCTGGTGATGGGATCGATGATCGGCTCGGGCATCTTCATCGTGTCGGCCGATATCGCGCGCCAGGTGAATTCGCCCGGCTTGCTGATTATGACGTGGCTGATTGCGGCGGCGCTGACGATCATCGCGGCATTGAGTTACGGCGAACTCGCGGCCGCTATGCCGCAAGCCGGAGGACAGTACGTTTACTTGCGCGAAGCCTTCGGGCCGTTGAGCGGATTTCTTTATGGGTGGACGCTCTTCCTTGTAATTCAGACCGGCACGATCGCCGCAGTCGCCGTCGCATTCGCGAAGTTCACCGGAGTTTTCCTGCCGTGGATTGCGGCTGATCATTATCTGGTGGGCGCGGGAAAAATCGGCATGACGACGCAGCAGCTGGTCGCGATCGTCGTGCTCATCGTGCTGACCTTATTGAATACGCGCGGCATCCGAACGGGCGCCATGGTGCAGAATATTTTCACGTTTGCGAAGGTGGCATCGCTGCTGGCGCTGGTGGGTTTCGGAGTAATCCTGGGACGCAATCCGCAGGCCATCAGCGCGAACTTCGGTCACTTCTGGGATGGCGCGTCACTCGGGACGCACGCCGTCCGGCTGGTGGGCGTGGCGATGGTGGGTGCGCTGTTCTCGTCCGATGCCTGGAACAACGTGACGTTCACGGCGGGAGAGGTCCGGAATCCGAAGCGCAATCTGCCGCTCTCGCTCGCGCTCGGAGTCGGCGTGGTCTCGACGCTTTATCTGGCGTGCAACTTCGTCTACTTGAGCGTGCTGCCGCTCGATGCCATCAAGTCCGCGCCGCAGGACCGCGTGGCTACGGCTGCCGCCGCGGTGATCTTCGGACCCGTGGCCGTGCAGCTGATGGCCGGGGCGATTATGATCTCGGCTTTCGGTTGCCTCAACGGGATGATTCTTTCCGGGGCTCGCGTATATTTCACCATGGCGCGCGACGGGCTGTTCTTCAAGCGCGCCGGAGTGCTCGATCCCGAGCATCACACGCCGGTCTTCTCGCTGGGGATTCAATGCATGTGGGCTGTGCTGCTGACGTTGAGCGGCCAGTACAACGACTTGCTCGACTATGTTATCTTTGCTGTTCTGCTGTTCTATATCCTGACGATCGCCGGCATCTTTGTGCTGCGCCGGAAGCGGCCGGAAATGGACCGCCCCTATCGCGCTGTGGGCTACCCTGTTTTGCCGGCGCTCTATATTTTGGCTGCCGGATTGATTGAAATTCTGCTGTTGCTCTACAAACCAAACTATACGTTCCCCGGCCTGGCCATCGTGCTGCTGGGCGTGCCCGTTTATTACCTGTGGCGCAGAAACCGAAACGCGGAGGAACTGAAATCTAATGGCTGACTTGTTTGCGAAGAAACGAATAGACGCGCTCGTCGCAGAGTCGATGGAACAGCGGGAGGGCGGCCTGCAAAGGTCACTCGGCCCATTTTCGCTGACGGCGCTTGGCATTGGGGCTGTGATCGGTGCTGGGATCTTCGTGCTCTCCGGATTGGGGGCTCATTACGCCGGCCCGGGGCTGATGCTGTCGTTCGTGCTGTCCGGGCTCGGATGCGCCTTCGCCGGTCTCTGCTACGCCGAATTTGCGGCGATGATCCCGCTGGCGGGCAGCGCCTATACTTACGCCTACGCGACGCTCGGCGAATTGATCGCATGGATCATCGGCTGGGACCTCACGCTGGAATACGCGATGGGCGCGAGCACGGTGTCTTCCGGATGGTCCAACCACTTCATCGAACTGCTCCGCACCTTCCACCTCGAGATCCCGTTGTGGCTGGCGTACGATCACTGGACCGGGCTGCGCGCGGCGATTGACCAAGTGGCGCGGCAGCAGACGCTGCAGAGTTTTCCGTCGTTGTTGCCCGGATCGCAGGAATTCCTGCGACACCTCGATTCGATAAAGAACGCTCCGTCGGCCGATATTCTGAGCCGGGCGCATACCCTGCTCGACGCGCCGAGTATGTTCGGCATGGAGATCGGCTTCAACCTGCCCGCTTTCGTGATCGCGCTGGTGATCACGGCCATATTAGTGATCGGAATCAAGGAGAGCGCGCGCTTCAATTCAACCATCGTTGTTTTGAAAGTTTCGGTGGTGCTGTTTGTACTCGCGCTCGGTGCGCAGTATGTGCGTCCCGGCAATTGGGGGCATGATTGGTCGACGTTTGCGCCTTACGGCTTCTCGGGAATTGGCGCCGGAGCAGCATACATATTCTTCGCGTATATCGGTTTCGATGCGGTCTCGACCACGGCGCAAGAAGCTAAAAATCCGCAGCGCGATCTGCCGATAGCCATCATCGCTTCGCTGGCAGTTTGCACGGTCCTATATATCGGCGTCGCGGCCGTTCTGACGGGAATGGTGCCGTGGCGTGAAATCAATATCGAAGCGCCGATTGCGCGCGCGTTCCTCGATCGCAATCTCGCATGGGCCTCGGACATCATCACCACGGGGGCGCTGGCCGGGCTCACCAGCGTGATGCTGGTGATGCTTCTGGGCCAGACGCGCGTCCTTTACGCGATGGCGAACGACGGACTGCTGCCGCGCAAATTCTTCGCCGCGATCCACCCGAAGTTTCACACTCCTTACAAGAACACGATCCTGGTGGGCCTGCTTGCGGCCATCGTCGGCAGTGTGACGCCCATCGACGACATCGGAAAGATGGTGAATATCGGGACCTTGCTCGCTTTCGTGATCGTCTGCATCTCCATCATGGTCTTGCGCAAGACCAATCCGAACCAGGCGCGCCCGTTCAGGACGCCCGGTATGCCGCTGGTGCCGATTCTGGGCATCCTGTTTAACGGCTATATGATGTACAAACTTGGTTGGGTGAACTGGGCGCGGCTCATCATCTGGCTCGTGATTGGCCTTGTGATTTACTTCGCTTACGGGCGCAAGCACAGCACGGTGCAGCAATCCTCTGAAGTCAAGGTGTGACCGGTTCCTCTTAGACACCGTGAGTCTTACCCACAATTTCGTTCTCACTGAAGTACAGCTGCCTGGCATTCCGCACTTCTCCAGTGGAAAAGTGCGCGACGTATATGAGCTCGGCGACCGGCTTCTGATTGTTGCGTCGGACCGCATTTCCGCGTTCGACTGCGTGCTTCCGAACGGGATTCCAGAAAAGGGCGAAGTGCTCACGCAGATGTCGGTCTTCTGGTTCGGCCGGCTTCGCCAGATGGTTCCGACGCATTTTTTGAATGCCGACATCACCGAATATCCGGCAGAGCTGCAGCCCTTCGCGGATAAGCTGGCGGGCCGGTCCATGCTGGTCCGCAAAGCCAAGATGATTCCGGTGGAGTGTGTGGCGCGCGGTTATCTTGCCGGCTCGGGCTGGAAGGACTACAAGCGGAACGGTGAGTTGTGCGGTATTCATCTTCCTGCTGGATTGCGCGAGAGCGACAAGCTACCTGAGCCGATCTTCACCCCGGCCTCAAAAGCGCAGAGCGGGCATGATGAAAACATCACGTTCGCAGCCGTTGTCGAGCTAGTCGGTCAATCGGTCGCGGATCGGCTTCGTTCGTTGACGCTGGAGATTTATTCGAGTGCATCGCAATATGCCGAGGAACACGGAATCATTTTGGCTGATACTAAGTTCGAGTTCGGCTTCATCGATGGCGAGTTGGTGCTGGGCGATGAGGTGTTGACGCCCGATTCCTCGCGCTTCTGGCCGCGCGATTCGTACAGCCCCGGAGGTCCGCAGAAATCGTATGACAAGCAGTTTGTGCGCGATTATCTGGAAACGCTTTCGTGGGATAAGCGTCCGCCCGCGCCGGCCCTTCCGCCCGACGTTGTGGAACGGACCAGCCAAAAATACGTAGAGGCTTACAGAGTTCTCACCGGGAGAGAATTGTGAATTGGCTCGACATCGTTCTGCTGCTGTTAATCGTTTTATCTACTGTCGCGAGTTTCCGCAAAGGATTCTCGCGTGAAGTCATCGGCTTGGCGGCTGTCTTTATCGCGCTCCTGTGCGGGCTCTGGTTCTACGGAACCGCTGGCGCGTTCCTGCTCCCGTACGTGAGTTCCCCGGCGGTGGCGCACTTCGCGGGGTTTTTGATCATCTTGATCGGCATCATGATTCTGGGCGGCCTGGTGTCGCTCATCGTAAATCGTTTTATACGTACGGTCGGACTCTCGGGCTTTGATCGACTGCTGGGCGGCGTTTTTGGTCTGGTGCGCGGCGTGCTGGTCGCTGTGGCGTTGATCATGGCGATCGTGGCATTCGCGCCGGAAGTGAAAGGCGATGGCCCGCCGAAAGCCGTGGTAAATTCGCGGCTCGCGCCATACGTGATCGAGGCATCCCGGCTGTTCACGCAGATTGCCCCGCACGAGTTGAAGGACGGATTTCGGCGCAGGTATGAACAAGTGAAGTCGGCCTGGGAGCACACGCTCCATCCCGATGCGCCCAGACAGGAGTTATGAGTGCAAGTGATGAATGAGCGATTCGAGGAACTCGTCAAGCATATTCTCGATGGCGGGTTGTTCCTGGAACAGGCTGTGGAAGCGCTCGAAAAAACGGTGATCGGGCGCGCCCTGGAACGATCGCAGGGAAATCAGTGCAAGGCGGCGAAGGCGCTCGGCATCCATCGCAACACTCTGCAACGCAAAATGGTGACGTATGAACTTGGCGTCAGGCGGAAACGGCGCAAGCCTGTAGCGCGCGCGGTGAATCGATCGAAAAGCAAGCGCAAGGCATCATAAAACCGGTCGGCCGATGCTTTTGATCTTTGATCTTGATGGAACGCTGATCGATTCCCGTCTTGACCTCGCGCACTCCGTAAACGCCACTCGTGAGTTTATGGGGATGGAGCCGCTGACGCACGACACTGTGTTTTCCTATGTCGGCAACGGCGCGCCGGTGCTGATCCAGCGTGCGCTTGGCCCGGATGCCTCGGAAGCCGACGTCGAACGGGCGCTCGCATTTTTTCTGAACTACTACCGGGAACATAAATTGGATTTCACGGTTTTGTATCCAGGCGTGCGCGAAGCTCTGGACCGCTTGCACTCACGCCAAATCCCGATGGCGGTGTTGACCAACAAGCCCGTTCGCATTAGCGAGGCCATCGTCGACGAACTTGGGTTGCAACTGCATTTCAGACGGGTGTATGGCGGCAATAGCTTCGAATATAAGAAACCGCATCCCATCGGGATCACGACGCTAATGGAGGAGTGCGAAGTTTCCCGCGCGGATACGTTGATGGTGGGCGACAGCGGCGTGGATATCCAGACTGCGCGTAACGCCGGAGTTCAGGCTTGCGGGGTCACGTATGGATTCCAGCCGGAGACTTTCATCGAGCATCCGCCGGATTTTCTGGTGGATGCCATGGGAGATCTGGCAGACCGGATCATTAGCGCATGACCGGGAAGTGCCTGTTCTGCGCGATCGCGGAGCATGCGGTTGACTCCGAGATTATTTATGAAGACGCCGCCGCGGTGGCCTTTCTGGATAACCGCCCGCTCTTTCCCGGTCATATACTGGTGATTCCACGGAAGCACGTCGCGACCTTGCTCGAACTGCAGCCTGGAGACGTCGGGCCTTTATTTACAAAAGTCCAAAAGATTGCGCGCGCAGTGGAGCGGGTGATGGACGCGCAGGGCTCGTTTGTGGCGATCAACAATCGTGTGAGCCAGAGCGTTCCGCATCTGCATGTGCACGTGGTTCCGCGTAATCCGAAGGACGGGCTGAAGGGTTTCTTCTGGCCGCGCAAGCCTTACTCCAGCGGAGACGAAATGAAGCGCACCGCGGAACGTCTGCGCGACGCGCTTACGGAAGTGTGAAAGCGATCAAGTAGTCGCCCAGGGGCGGGCCGCCGGTGATATCGTGACCTCCGGCCGCGATCACGAGGTACTGGTTGCCGTCAGGCCCGCGATAAGTCATGGGCGAGGAGCGGGCGCTGGTCGGCAAATCGCCTTTCCATAGTTCCGCGCCCGAGGTCACATCGTGCGCGCGAATTGCAGGGTCGAGCGCGCCCGCGATGAAGACGAGGCCGCCCGCTGTGATCATTGGTCCGCCGAGGCCAATCGATCCGAAGGCTCGCGGCGGGGCTGCAGTCATTCCGCCAAGTTTCGGAAGCTGTCCCCACGGCACTTGCCATTTCAGAAGGCCGGTATCGGCGTCTACCGCGGTCAGCGTTCCCCATGGCGGAGCGTTGCAGGGCAGACCTTTGGGCCCAAGAAACATGCGGCGCGCCATTCCGAACGGCGTGCCACGCTGCTCGGCGAATTCCCACTTGCCGCCAACCTCCCGTCCCGACGATTTCCGCTGCTCCGCGAAATCGGCGCGCGGAATCAGGCGCACCTCGGCGGGCAAATTATTGACCGGCATCACGAGCAAGTGATGCGCCGGGTCATAAGCGGCACCGCCCCACGCCATGCCGCCAATGTTGCCGGGCAGCAGCAACGATCCACGCACGCTGGGCGGCGTGAAAATGCCTTCGCTGCGATGTTTTGCGATCTCCTCCTTGCAAGCGTTACGCGACTCTTCATCCGGCCCCCACGCATCCTCGACGCCGAATTTCTGAGGGGAAAGCGGCGGTGTCGTGGTTGGAAACGGCTGCGTCGGCGCTGCCGCTTCCCCCGGAATATCGCTCTGCGGCACGGCCCGCTCTTCGACGCCAAATATCGGCTTGCCGGTCTCGCGATCGAGAATGAAAAAGTTTCCGGTCTTCGAGCCGATGCCGACCGCGGCAATCGCGCGTCCGTGCTGGTGCACATCGAACAAGACCGGAGGCGACGCAACGTCGTAGTCCCACAGGTCGTGGTGAACCGTTTGGAAGTGCCAAACGCGCTGGCCGGTGTCGACGCGCAAAGCCACCACGGAGTTTGCGAACAGGTTGTCGCCGAGGCGTTCTCCGCCATAATAGTCGGGACTCGCGCTGCCCGTAGGCACGAAAACAAGATTGCGCTGAGGATCGGAGACGATCACGGACCAGGCGTTGGCCGCACCCGTGCGCGCCGCGCTGCCGTTCTTCCAAGTATCCGCGCCGAGGGCACGCGCATCCTGCGGGATCGGATCCCAAGTCCATTTCAATTTGCCGGTTACTACATCGAAACCGCGCACTTCACCACTCGGCTGACTTACAGAACCGTTGTCCGCGATCCCGGAGCCGACCACAATGGTGCTGCCGACGATCGACGGAGGAGACGTTTCTTCATAGTCGCTAACGTCGCGCGGCGCGATGCGCAGACCGGTGCGAAGATTGACCACGCCGTTGTCTCCGAAGCCGCGGCATGGTTTACCGGTGGCGGCATCGACAGCGATCAATCGCGCATCAATCGTGCCGATGAAAATACGTCGTTCTTTTCCATTTGGAGATTTCCAGGCCGAAACGCCGCGGTTCGCATAATCTCCATAGCCCGCATCTTTGTCGATTTTCGGATCGTAGGACCAGCGCTCTTTTCCTGTGATCGGATCGAGCGCGATGATTCGGCCTAGGGGCGTGCCGATGTAGAGCACCCCATCAATGTAGAGCGGTGTCGCCTCAAACGCGGTCGGCTTGTCGTGAGCTGGTTTGTAAGCGTCACCGGTGCGGAAGGTCCAAGCGACTTTCAAGGTTTTCACATTCTGAGGCGTGATGTCGGCCAGGGGCGAGAAGCGCTGGCCGCCCGGGTCGTGCCCATAAACGGGCCAGTCGCCATCGGGCCTGCTCTGAAAAGCGTATGATGCCGCGTGCAGAAAGAGCGTCGCGACGAAGGCAGTGCCAGCGGTGTGGGTGCGTGACATGAATCTTAGAATACGTATTCGGCAACCCTGTTACAATCCTTATTTATGTTCAAAGGGTTGGAACACACGGCGATCGCCTCTCCAAGTCCGGAAGCACTTGCCAACTGGTACGTGAAGCATCTCGGCTTTCATATCAATTACTCGTATGCGGGCAATTTTTTCGTGAAGGCGCCGAACGGGGCCATGCTGGAGATCATTCCTTCCGAGGGCGCGCCCGTGCCGCCGAAAATGAAAGATCCCGGCATCAGGCATCTGGCGATTTTGGTGGACGATTTCGATCAGGACTTCGCGAAACTGAAGGAGCAGGGCGTGCATTTCCTCGGCGAGCCTTTCAGCAATCAAGGCAACCGGCTGGTATTTTTCTCCGATGGCGACGGCAATATCGTCCACCTGATCCATCGCGAAAATCCGCTGCCGTAAGCGGCGCCACCCGTGTTCGGCAGGGTCTTCAAAGCTTTTCAATACCGCGACTTCCGTCTTCTGTGGGCGGGCGCATGCACATCGAGTATCGGCACGTGGATGCAGGCGGTTGCACAGAGCTGGCTCGTTTTTGAGATTTCGAAATCTCCGTTCTACCTCGGGTTGACGGCCTTCCTGGGCGACATCCCGATCTTCCTTTTCTCACTGGTCGGTGGCGTTATCGCCGACCGCATGGACCGGCGGCATCTTTTGTTGATGTCGCAATTCATCCAGATGTTCTGCGCATTCACTCTGGCTGCGCTAATCTTCTCGCACAAAGTTCAGATCTGGCATATCCTCGCGCTGACCTTTGTCGTCGGCACCGCGCAGGCGTTCGGCGGCCCGGCCTATCAGGCGCTGGTTCCGAGCCTCGTCCAAAAGGAAGACTTGCCCAATGCGATCGCCTTAAATTCCATCCAGTTCAACTTGGCGCGCGTCATAGGTCCAGTGCTGGGGGGTATCGCGTTCACTAAGCTGGGCCCGACCTGGTGTTTCTCATTGAACGGAGTCTCTTACATCGCGGTGATCATCTCACTATTTCTATTGCGCGTATCGTTCAATCCCATTAGGACGGGCGAATCTATGATCGTGAGCATGAAACAGGGCATCGGATTCATCCGGCAGCAGGGCGCGATGGTGGGCCTGATCGCACTGGCGTTCTGCATGACGGCGCTGGCGATTCCAATGATCACCTTCCTCCCCGTGTTCGCGAAATCCGTTTTCCACAAAGGGCCGGAAACGTACACTTTCATGCTGGCCGCGTCGGGGATCGGTTCGGTCACCGGTGCGCTGATTGTTGCGAGTTTAGGAAACGTCGGGAACAAAGGGCGCATCGCATTGATTATGTTGATGTGCCTCGGTACAGGCATCGCGGGCTTTGCGCTGTCGCGAAACCTGGTGCTCAGTTGCGTGCTGCTGTTCCTCTCGGGAGCCGCGCTGATGGGCGCGTTCGCGATGATCAGCTCGCTGGTGCAGCTCATCGCCAGCAACGAAATGCGCGGCCGCGTTATGAGCGTGTACAACGTCGCGTTCCGCGGCGGAATGCCTATGGGAAGCTTAATCGGCGGATGGCTGGTTCCCTATTTCACCGCGCCCGTTGTGATCGCGGTAAACGGCGTGCTCTTGGCGATGCTCGGGTTGTATTTCTTAGTCGTGCAACGGAAGGTGGCTGCGCTCTAAGCGTATGCGTTTTCAACTATGAGAAATCTGATTCTTTATTGCCTGGTGGCGAGCGCCGCATGGGGAGCGCAATCGGAAATGGAGAAGGCGCGCGATCGCCAGGACAGCGCCGCACTGGAGAAAATCGCAACGGAGTCGGCAGCCGCGGCCCAGAAATCTCCGAAAGATGCGGAGGCTCAATATCGCGCCGCGCTGGCTCATTCGTACCTGGCCGAGGTCTATATTGAGCTGCGCAACAAGCCACAAGGGAAGCGCGCGTCCGAAGCGGGAATTCAGGACGCCGAAAGGGCCGTCGCGCTGCAGCCTTCGAATGCCGAATATCAGAGAATCCTGGGCAGTGTTTTGGGTCAAGCGATCTCCGGCGGTAATATGTTCACGGCCATAGGCTATGGAAAACGCTCTCAGGAAGCCATTGCAAAGGCCATGCAACTGGATCCCAAATCGTCGAAGGCGCGCATGTCCGAAGGCGTTGGCAACTTCTACATGCCAGAAGGATTCGGCGGCGGTGCCGACAAGGCCATAAAGAGCTTGAATGAGGCGGTGGCGCTCGACCCTAAGAACGCCGATGCTTACCTATGGCTTGGCCTGGCGCTTCGCAAGGCACATCGAAATAAGGAAGCACGCGAGGCGATCGCGAAATCGCTGACGCTCGACCCGAACCAAATTTTCGCCAAGCAACAACTGGAAAAAACGCCGGCTCAATGACGCGCGCGATGACCGGGACGGCTATTGTGGCCCTCACGATCGCGGGATTCGTGCTATTTCCCGGTCACACCTACCTGCATCAGGACACGCAAATCTATACGCCAATTCTGGAGCATCTGTGGAATGGCTCCGTGCTGCAGAACGATATTCTGGTGCAGCGCCCGCACGTCTCGTTCACGCTCTACGATGAGATCGCCGTCGTACTGCGAAAGCTGACCGGCGCGGGCTTCGAATCGATTCTGATCGGACAGCAACTGCTGTTCCGCGCACTTGGTTTGTGGGGAATCTACCTGATCGTAGTAGCAGCGGGCTTGGCAAGAGCACCCGCCTTGCTCGCGACCGCAATCTGGTCGCTCGGCGCGACGATTGTCGGTCCCGCGGTGCTGCTCATCGAGTACGAGCCCACGCCGCGTGGATTTGCCGTGCCACTGTTATTTTTGGCGGTGGGGTTGATGGCACGCAATCACCCCGTGTGGGCCAGCACCGCGGCTTCGGCTGCATTCCTTCTGCATCCCCCGAGCGTGTATCCGTTCTGGCTCGTCTTCTTCGCCATGATGCTGGTGAAACGCAGGCCCGGTTTACTCATAAGTCTGGTTCCGCTCGCAGGCGCCGCCGTGGTCCTCTTCATCGCGGCGAAATATCAATCCGGCATAACCGAGCAACAGCACTTCTTCGAACGCATTGGTCCCGATCAGGAAAAACTTCAGCGGATGCGCGCCTCCTATAACTGGGTGTCGCTCTGGTGGCGCGATTACTTCGCTCAGCACGCAGTCCTGTTCGCGGCGACCGTGTTGGCGTGGCAACGAAGCCAGGTTCAAAACCCGGTGCTGAAGTGGTTTATCTTCGGGATGTCCGGAATCGGACTGGCCAGCGTTCCCGCGTCGTACCTGCTTTTGGAGCGGATGAAATGGACACTGATGCCGCAGTTGCAACCGGCGCGGGCGCTGCTATTCGTAGCCGGGTTCGCTTTGCTGATGGCCGCGATTGCCGGATGCGCCGCAGCGATGCGACGCAATTTAGGGGAATCGTTCGCCTGGTTCGCGTTGGCTTACCTAGTGCCGACGCACCCATTTCTGCTCACACGCCCGCATGCGGGACAAGTGCTTGCGGTCGCTCTCCTGGCAACAGGCGCGGCATTTACGATATGGCTGTGGCTAATACGCCCGCGGCTCGCCGTTTTTGCCATCGCAGTGATCGCGATCGCGGCGATGGTCATGATCCCCAGCATCGGCGGGATGAAGAATTATCCTTATCTGCGAACACCGGAAGTGGCGCAGCTTTCGACGTGGGCGCGCCAGTCCACGCCGCCTGACTCCGTGTTCGCGTTCCCCGCATTCGGCCATCGCTTGGAACCGGGAATCTTCCGATCGCAAGCGCTACGCGCGGTCTATGTCGATTGGAAGGGCGGCGGACAGGTGAACTACTTGCGGGAGCTTGGCGAGCAGTGGTGGGAGCGCTGGCAGCAGCTTATGATTCACGATTTCCGCGAGTCGGACACCGCGGGCTACCGCGCGCTGGGTATCGATTATTTTGTCCTCACACCTAAGAATCGCCTTCACGACCAGACGCCCTTATTCGCAAATTCGAGCTTCGTCGTCTACCCTGCCCGCTAACTCCTGAATAAGGCATATAATACGTTGCGTTGTTCAATGAGGCAATTCATGAGCGCACGCGTTTTTGTTTTTGTTCTCGCTTTCGGAAGCTGTCTGTGGGCCGACGGCGTCACCGTCCAGTTCGCCCCCGATAAGCCGGACGTCGGCCCCTTCCCCACGGATTTTCTAACCGTACCCGACGCAGCCCAGAAGACGGGTTTGCGCGTGAACCTGCCGCTGCCGGATTGCACCTCGCATGCCACCGATTGCAAGGAGATCTCTCTGCTGAATCAACTCGACGGCTTCGACATGATGCCGCGTGTTCGGGTTCGTTTCTCCGGGCCGATCGACGAGCAGACGCTGCGCGGCGGCGTGATGATCGAGTTCCTGGGCAACCTGACCAATGACGAATATGGCCTGCAGCGCGACGGTTCCATCGCCGTAATCAATCAGGTGATTTTCGACCCCGCTACCAACTCGGCCTACGCAAAACCTGACGAGTTCTTCGACCAACACCGCCGGTATCTGCTCTTCGTCACCGATGCCGTACGCGATAAAGGGGGCGCGCACGTCGGTGCGGATCCCGCTTTCACCGCTTGCATTAATGGAGGGACTCCGACCATCTACTGCGCCAAGCTTGCGCAAGCCGTGAAGGCGGTGGAGCCGAGCCTTGCGCCTGAGCACATTGTCGGAGCGTCCTTGTTCACCACGCTTTCGGTGACGGACTGGATGCGGAAGGCGCGCATGGATCTGCAAAGCGCGCCCGTCGGTACGCAGCCTTCAGGCACCAAGAGCTTGTTCAACGTCTCCGACATCGCTTCGATCACGGTGAATGTGCAGGCAACGACGGATCCTGCGAAACTGACCAGCGTGCCGCTTCCACTCGCGGCCTTCGATGGCGTCGGTCAACTCGCCTTCGGCTCGTATCAGTCGCCGCAGTATATCGGTCCCGAGCTTTTCATTCCGCAAACACCGACCGGCGCACCGATCGGAGCCCCGGTAAAGACCAACGCGATTCAGTTTCACGTTTTTCTCCCGGCAACAGCGATGCCGGCTACCGGTTACCCCGTCGCGATATTCGGGCACGGGCTTACTGACAGTGCGTATGGCGCGCCGACCGCCATGGCCGCAACGCTTGCCCACGCAGGAATTGCGACCATCGCGATCAACGTGTTCGGACACGGCTTCGGTCCGGCGAGCGTGGTCAGCATAGTGGACCGAACCGGAACCACCATCCAAATTCCGGAAGGCGGCCGAGGCCTTCCCATTCGCGGGGACGGCAGCATCGGGTCGAGCGATGGGTGCATTCTGCCAACCATCCTCGGCGTGCGCGACTGCTTACGGCAGACCGTGGTCGACATCATGCAGCTCATCCGAAATATAACGATCGGAATCGACTTGAACGGAGACGGACACGCGGATCTCGATCCGGCGAAGATCTACTACGTCGGCCAATCGTTCGGCGCAATTTACGGCACCATGCTCTCCGCGATAGAACCCGATATCGTTGCGAGCGTGCTGAACTCCGGCGGCGGAACCATCACCGACATCAGCCGCAACTCGCCGGATTTCCGGCCGGCCGCCGTGCTGGTGCTGGGAAATCGCACGCCATCGCTTTTGAACAAAGGCGCCGATTTCAGCGATAACTACGTGCTGCGCTATCTGCCCGCGCGCGTAAACACTGTGCCAGGCGCGATGGATGTTCAGGAGGTCTTCGAGCGCGCAGACTGGCTGGACATGCCCGGAGACCCGATCGGGTTCGCACCGCACCTGAGATCTTCCACGCTGCCCGGAGTGCCTTTGCGCAACATTCTGTTTCAATATCCGAAGGGCGACCGGACCGTACCGAATCCTGGGGAAACCAATCTGGTGCGAGCTGCCAACATGCGCGAACAGACGCGCTATTTCCGATGGGATCTGGCGCGTGCGATCTTCCCTTCCCTGCCGGCCAATCCGCACACGTTCCTGACGAATTTCGATACGCCGCAGGCCACGTTCATCTCGCTGCTGGTGCAACAACAAGCCGCGGGCTTCCTGCTCTCCGGCGGCACATCGATTCCGGACGTAAATCCCCAGTTGAGCGCGCTTTTTCCAACGAATCTCTTCGATATGCCATCGTTCCTGACCGAAGACCTGAATTTCTAAGAACACCAATCGCGGGGCGATTCCGACTTTCGTTAGCATAGTCTTCAGACCCATGCACGAAATCCAGATTCTTACGCCGGACGGTCAAACCCGAAAGGTCCCGCTGCATAAAGATACCCTGACCTTAGGACGGTCCAGCGCAACGGATCTCTGCTACGCCGACGACGCCGGCCTCTCCCGCCAGCATCTTGCCATCGAACTTCACAATGGCGAGTGGAAAGTCCGCGATCTGGGGAGCAAGAACGGAACGCTTCTGAACGGCATCCGGATCACTGGACCGTCGGCACTGAAACTCGGCGACCGGATCACCGCCGGCCATCTGATTCTTCTGTACGACGACTCCTCCGACAATGCGACTCGCGCCGTGGTGTTCGTCGAAAGCGAAGTCGGCCAGCCCGGCGCGTCCACGGTGATCACCGATTTCGAGAATATGCTTCACGGGACGCCGGATGCCGAGGCTGTGGCCGGCTCCACCCACGTGAGCGCCCTGATTCGGGCGGGCAATGAGCTAGCTGGTGAGCGTCCCCTTCCCGAGCTGTTTCGGTTAATCCTCGACCTTTCGATTTCCGCCGTGTCCGCCGAGCGAGGGGTGTTGATGACCATCGAAGACGGCAAGCTGGTCGTGCGCGCCAATAAGGGAGAAGGCTTCCGCATCAGCAAGGTGGTTCGCGATCGCGTGATCGACGAGCATGTCTCCGTGCTGGTACGCAACACTGAACTGGACGATGCTTTTCGCGAGCGCCGCAGTATTGTCGAGCAGAATATCCGCACCCTTATGGCCGTGCCGCTGCAGACGCGCGAACAGATTATCGGCTTGATCTACGTGGACTCGCCTTCTCTCATGCGCGAATTCACGAAGGACGATTTGAATTTGTTGACGGTGATGGCCAATGTGGCGGCTATCCGAATTGAGCATTCGCGTTTTGCGGAAATCGAGCAGGCTCGCAAGGTTCTTGAACACGATTTGGACCAGGCCGCCGAAATTCAGCGCCAGTATCTGCCGGCGGTAGCACCGTGTGTGCTTGGGCTCGATCTCGCGGGTCACAACGCGGCATGCCGGACCGTCGGGGGCGACTACTTCGATTTTTTCCCTTATGAGCATGGCCGCGTGGCCCTGGTGCTCGGCGATGTCTCCGGAAAAGGCATGCCCGCGTCGCTCATGATGATGGGCCTGCAAGCGCGCGTGCAGGTCTTGATCGACGAGCCAGCCAGCCTTGCGCGCACCATCACCAACCTGAACCGCACCACTTGCAAACACTGCCCCGAGAACAAATTCATCAGCTTCTTCGCGTGTATTGTCGACGGCGCGACGGGAGATTTGTTGTATGCGAACGCCGGCCACAATCCGCCCCTGCTGGTGCGCGGCGACGGCCACTACGATCTTCTGGAGGCCGGCGGCCCTCCGCTCGGCATTCTTCCGGCGATGGAGTTCCAACAATATCCAGAGAAACTCGAGCCCGGCGATCTTCTCGTCATATACAGTGACGGCGTCACGGAGGCCGAGAACATAGCCGGCGATCAGTTCGAGATGGAGAGGCTCGGCGCCGTGCTGGCCGCGAATCGAACGAAGCCCGCCACCGCGATTGTGGAAGCGGTCACTCGAGCGCTCGTGGAGTGGACCGCGGGCAGCGCTCAGGGCGATGACATCACCTTGATGATCGCGCGACGCAACTAACCATCATGCGAATTCTTTTTCTGCTCCCGTTGGCGGCGATTCTCTGCTCTTGTACGCGGCATTCCGATTCTAATTCCATGTCGATCGCCAAAGATATTCAATCATTTTCTAATCCGCGGCAGATCGTGGTGCGGCATGTAGATCTCGACCTTGACGTGCTCTTCAGTCAAAAGACGCTGAAGGGTACGGCAGTGCTGACCATCGAGCACGCCGATTCGCGCGCCCGGGAGTTGATTCTGGATACGCGTGAACTGCAGGTAGACGAGATTGGGACCTCCACGGACAACTCGGTTTTCCGCGAGGCGAAGTTCCAGCTCGGCGCTGCGCAGAAGTATCTGGGGACACCCCTGACCGTTCAGGTTCCGAGTGACGCGAAGTTCGTGCGCATCCGTTATTCGACCAGCCCGAGCGCATCCGGGCTGCAATGGCTCACGCCCGAGCAGACCATGGGAAAGAATGCGCCATTCCTGTTTACGCAGTCGGAAGCCATCCACGCGCGAAGCTGGATTCCGTTGCAGGATTCGCCCGGTGTCCGCATCACGTATTCGGCCCATATCACCACGCCCAAAGATCTGCTGGCCGTGATGGGCGCTGAACACGATGCGTTCGCCGGCCCCACGGGGGACTATCGCTTCAAAATGAACGAGCGCATCCCGTCGTATCTGGTGGCGCTGGCGGTAGGCGACATTGGTTTTCAATCCACCGGAACGCGCACGGGGGTCTATGCCGAGAAGCCGATGGTGGCTCGCGCGGCAAGAGAATTTGAAGACACTGAAAAGATGCTGCAGGCTGCCGAGCAACTCTACGGTCCCTACCGCTGGGGACGATACGACCTTCTGGTTCTGCCGCCGAGCTTCCCTTACGGCGGCATGGAAAATCCGCGCCTTACGTTCGCGACGCCTACGGTGATTGCGGGCGACAAGAGTCTGGTGTCGTTGGTCGCGCACGAAATGGCGCACTCCTGGTCCGGCAACTTAGTCACGAATGCAACGTGGAGTGACTTCTGGCTGAACGAGGGCTTCACCGTTTACATTGAGCGGCGGATTATCGAGCAAGTTTATGGACGCGAGCGTGAAGAGATGGAAGCCGCGCTGGGCCGTCAAGAGCTAGAGCAAGAGCTCGGAACATTCAAGCCGCCGGATCAGATTTTGCACATCAACTTGACCGGCCGGGACCCCGACGATGGTATGACGCAGGTACCTTACGAAAAAGGTGCGCTACTGTTGCGGGCGATTGAACAGCAGTACGGCCGCGAACGATTCGATGCTTTTCTGAAAGCCTACTTCGATCATTTCGCTTTTCGGAGCATTACGACCGCGCAGTTCCTCGACTATATCCGCCGCAGTCTGCCGGACATCGACTCAAAGGTTCCGCTAAATCGGTGGATTTTTGAGCCCGGGCTGCCGGTCGGCGCGCCGCATCCGGTTTCCGACCTGTTTGCGAAAGTCGAGGCTGCGGGCGGGCATCCTGATACGTCGCACTGGTCGACGCAGGAGTGGCTGCACTTTCTGCGAGGGCTGAAGTCGCCGAACATGAGCGAGTTGGATCGCGAGTATCATCTGACGCAGTCGGGTAATGACGAGATCTTGCAGCAGTGGTTGTTGATGAGCGTGCAGAATCGGTATGAAGCGGCGTATCCGAAGCTGGAGGAATTTCTGGTGTCGGTGGGGCGGCGGAAGTATTTGAAGCCGTTGTATGAGGAGTTGGTGAAGACTCCCGAGGGGAAGGAACGGGCGCGCGCCATTTATGAGAAGGCGCGGGCGGGGTATCATCCGATTGCGCAGAATACGATTGATGGGATTGTGAAGTAGAAGAAAGGCGTCTCGCGCAAAGGCGCAAGGGGCGCAAAGAAATTCAAAGGCGGTTGGCTATGCGGGTGATTCCGTCTTTGATCAGGGTCACTTGGAAGTTGATGAGCAGGCCCAATTTGAGGTCGGTCATGCAGAGGCGGGTCAGAAGTTGTTTGAAATGGACCGGGTGGATAGTCTCGACCGACTTCACTTCGATGATGACCAAATTTCCGACAATCAGGTCGGCCCGGAAGCCGACTTCGATGTCGAGATCGTCAAATCGCAGAGCGATTGCTTTCTGGCGCTGTACGCTGAATCCGAGTGCCCTTAGCTTCGCCTCCAACGGAGTCTCGTAGACCGATTCCAGCAGGCCCGGGCCAATCCGGGAATGAATCTGAAAAGCGGCATTTACGATTTCTCTGGCGACATCATTTTCCGTCACTCAGAGATAGTGCCGGGAATCACGCTTTTTCTTTGCGATCTTTGCGCCTTTGCGTGCCGCTTTTGACGTTTCCACTCTCCGTGCACCGCATGTCCGCCCAGAAAAACAAAGCTCCCGCCGGTAGCCGCGAGCAGATACTGCATCCAAGCACCCGCCGCCATCTCAAAGCCGGCGGCGCTGCCCGCAAGCGTCATCAACTCCACGCCCGCCACCCACATGAACGCCCTGCGTTTGCTGCCCGTCGACGATTCCAGCATTGCGCCAAGCGCCAACCCTTCCGGTGCTTTGTGCAGGAGCACCGCCATGGGGAATGCAATCCGCACGCTCGCAGCACCCGCGCTTTCGACGCTTGCCAACCCCCAGCCATCGATAAAAGTGTGCAGCGCCGCAGCGGCGATCAAAGGGATAGTGAACCCGTGCAGCTCGGTTTCGCAGTGATCGTGATCATGCTCCGGAGAGCACGATGGGCACACCGGCACTCCCCAACGGTCAATCGCAAACAACAGGTAATAGCCGACCGCGAACAGGAAAAGGCCAGGGATCCATCCGATCTCTTGCCCCGATTCCGGAAGCAGACCGAAGACAGCGACCGCCAGCAGCAGCGCTCCGCTTACCGGCACGGCGACACGCGCGCGGGTGCGCGCCCCCGCGACCGAGATCCCGACCAGCGCCCCCGCCATGGCCACGCCCGTGGCGAGCAAGGGGAGCGCCCAGGACCATTGGAGCAAGGTACGCATCAAGCTCTACTCTACCGTTTCATGCTTGCTATGATGTTGAGTGGCGAAACGGTAGACGCTTTGCCAACCCTCATATGATTCAAGTAGAAGGCCTCACGAAGCGATACGCACGCACGGTCGCGGTGGATAACATTTCTTTCTCGGTCGGCAAGGGGGAGATCGTCGGTTTCCTCGGCCCGAATGGCGCGGGGAAGACCACCACGATGCGCGTTCTCACCTGCTTCCTGCCTCCCACATCAGGCAAAGTGAGCATCGCAGGCTTCGATGTTCTCGAGCAACCAATGGAGGTAAAGAAGCGCATTGGCTATCTTCCTGAATCGCCTCCGCTATACCCGGATATGGAGGTCGGCGAGTACCTCACGTTTGTCGGAAGGCTGAAAGGAATATCGTCCGCCGACGTGCCCAAGCGCGTGGACGAAGTGGCCGAACGCTGCGCCGTGGGCGATGTGAAGGGCAAGCTCATCGGCAAGCTGTCGAAAGGCTACCGGCAGCGAGTCGGTCTGGCCCAAGCGATTCTGCATAACCCAGACGTTTTGATTCTGGATGAGCCAACGTCGGGTCTCGATCCCAAGCAGATCATCGAAACACGAGAGCTCATCTCGAGCCTGGCCGGCGACCACACCATCATATTGAGCACGCACATTCTCTCGGAGATCGAGCATTCCTGCAGCAAAGTCATCATCATCAATAAGGGGCAACTTGTAGCTACCGACTCAGTAGAGAACCTGACCAATCGCTTGCGCGGCACGGAATCGGTTTCGGTCGAGATCGGCGGTACCGAGGACGTAAATGTGATCCGCCAACGGTTGGAGCAAGTTCCCGGTGTAAGCCGCGTAGTTCTGAAAGACGCGCGTGACGGCCGCAATAGTTTCGAAATCGAAAGCTTGCAAGGAGAGATGGTTCGAGGCGAATTAGCGCGCGCAATTGTCAACGCCGGTTGGAATCTGAATGAGCTCCGCCCCGTTGGCGCGAGCCTGGAAGATGTCTTCCTGCAGTTGACCGCATCGGAGAAGAAACAAGCCGCATGAAGAACATCCTGTTAATTTGTCAGAAGGAATTGAAAAGTTACTTTGCTTCGCCCATAGCTTATCTGCTGATGGGGATCTTCGCCGTGATTTTTGGATTTTTCTTTTTCAGCGCCGTCAAGTTCTTCGTCATGCGAGGCATGGAAATGCAGATGACCGGGCGCGGCGGCGCCATGAACGTGAACGAATTCGTGATCAGCCCGTTGCTTGGAAACGCCAGCGTAGTTGGTCTTTTCTTGATTCCGATGATCTCGATGCGCCTGTTCGCCGAAGAAAAGCGATCCGGAACCATGGAGTTGTTGATGACCTCCCCGGTGCGCGACATTGAAATCATTCTGGGTAAGTGGCTGGGCGCACTGTTGATGTACCTTTGCGTGATTGGAATTTCCGCGCTCAACATTGTCCTGCTTTACGCATACGGCACTCCGGACTGGAAACCGATTCTGGTAGGGTATCTGGGGTTGATCCTGCAAGGTGGCTGTCTTCTTGCCATCGGCACGTTCATCTCGACTATGACACGCAACCAGATCATTGCCGGAGGCGCAACCTTCGCCGTATGTTTGCTGCTTTGGATTCTTGACTGGGTCAGCTCCTTTGACCAGGCAGCCTGGGCCAAAGTGGTTTCCTATTGTTCGGTGCTTACCCACTTTGAGCCGTTTTCAAAAGGGATTATCGATAGCAAGGATGTGGTGTTTTATTTGTCTATGATTTTCTTGGGTCTCTTTCTGACTTCCCGCTCCATGGAATCGCTCCGGTGGAGGTCGTAATATGAACGCGGATTGGATCAAAGCCCGGCAAACACGCTACGGCGCGTATCTTGCTACTTACATCATCGTCATCGTTGCGGTGCTTGGGGCCGCGAATTGGCTCGCCAACCGGTATAACAAGTCGGTCGACACCACGGCTAACAAGCGCTTCAGTCTTTCCGATCAAACCAAAAAAGTCGTTTCGGGCTTGAAGAACGACATAACGATCAATTACTTCGAGCAGTCGTCAAGCTTCGCCCGCGGACGCGATCTTCTGGACCGTTACCAGAACCTGTCTCCGAAGCTACGCATCAACTACATCGATCCCGAAAAGAAGCCCGACATCGCGCGTGCCAACGGGGTTCGCACCTTCGGAACGATCGTTATCGACAATGGCATCAAGAAAGAGGAAGCCAAGAGCCTTACCGAAGAAGAGGTGACCGGCGCGTTGATTCGGGTTCTGAAAAATGGCGTGCGCAATGTCTGCTTCCTGACCGGCAGCGGCGAACACCCGCTGGATGAAACGGGGCGGGGCGGCTATTCCGTTTTCAAAGATGCGCTGGAGAAGAACAATTACAAGACACGGGCGATCTCCATTCTCGAGAAGCCTGAGATTCCGAAGGACTGTTCCGTCATCGTGATCGCCGGGCCGGACAAAGACTACTTCGATGCGCCAATCAATGCCATCAAAACTTATCTCGGCGCCGGTGGAAAAGCGCTGTTCCTGCTTGATCCGCCGATCCAGCGTGGTGCAATTGCGAATCCGGGCACCCCCAATCTAGTAAAGTTTCTTGCGAGCTACGGGATCACGCCGGAAGACGACCTGATTCTCGACATCAGCGGCATCGGGCCGGACCCAACGGCACCCTTGGTTCAAAAATATGAGACCCACCCAATAACCAGCGGCTTCCGCTATGCCTCCCTATTTCCCCTTTCGCGCAGTTTAGATGTCAAGACTGACACTGGCGTTCAAAAACTCTTCTCGACATCGGAAGATAGTTACGCGACCACCAGCCTCAAGCCGCCGATTACGCTCGATCGCACGAAGGCGCGCAAGGGTCCATTCGTGCTTGCCGCCGCCGATAAGCTCTCGACCGGCGGCGGAAGATTCATCGTGGTCGGCAGTTCGGATTGGGCCGGCAATAGTCTTCTCGGCGCGCCCGTCGGCAACCGCGACCTGGCGCTGAATATGATGAACTGGCTGACGGCGGACGAGGACCTGATCTCGATCCGCCCCAAGGATCCGGAAGACCGCCGTCTGAATTTGAACGGCCGCCAGATGCAATTGCTATTCCTCAGCAGCGTCATTTTTCTGCCATTGATCGTCATCGCGTCCGGGCTCATGGTCTGGTTCCGCAGGAGATAGATCCCGCATGAAATACAAAGGATTGCTGGCTGCCGTTGTCGTGCTGGCCGCGCTCGGCGGCGCGGTCTACTGGTCGGAAAAGACGAAGGACACCGCGGAGAAAAAGCCGGACACCGCAGCACCGCCGAAGATTCTGACCATCCCGGAGGCGCAGTTCAAAGAGATCAAAATTGTGAAGAACGGCGCGGAGCTGGTGATGCTTTCCAAGATCGGGTCGCAGTGGGAGATCGTGCAGCCCGTCTCGCTGCACGCGGACCAGGACAGCGTCAGTTCCGTGGTCACGGCGCTGGCATCTTTGTCCGCCGACCGTCTTATCGACGAGAAACCAGCGAACCTGAACACTTTCGGATTGAGCACTCCGTCGGAAGAGATCACGGTCGGGCTCACGAACAATCAGAACAAGGTTCTGCAACTCGGCGATGACAGCCCGACCGGCGGCACGTATGCCAAACTCGCGGGCGACCCTCGGGTGTTCACCATCGCGAGTTACGCCAAGACGAATATCGACAAGTCTCCGAAAGATCTTCGTGACAAGCGTCTGCTCACGTTCAATTCGGATAAACTGACGCGTTTGAACCTGGCTGCCAAAGGCTTGCGGATCGAGTTCGGCAAGAACAATCAGAACGAATGGCAGATCCTGAAGCCGCGACCCTCGCGCGTGGATGGAAGCCAGATCGACGAACTGATTCGTAAGCTGAAGGACGCTAAGATGGATACGTCGGTGAGCGATGCCGACGGGCAGAAGGCACAGGCCGCGTTCGCGTCCGGAACCAGGGTGGGAACTGCTGCTGTTACGGACGCCAGTGGCACTCAAACGCTCGAAGTCCACAAGGACAAAGAGAAGAACTTCTACGCCAAGAGTTCCGTTGTGGCGGGCGTGTACAAAATTGCGAACGATCTAGGCGACGGCCTCGATAAATCGCTCGACGATTTCCGCAACAAAAAACTCTTCGATTTCGGCTTCAACGATCCCGGCAAATTGCGGATCGGTACCGCGACGTATCTGAAGAGTGGGGACAAGTGGATGAACGGAGCGCAGCAAACGGATGCCTCCAGCGTCCAAAGCGTGATCGACAAACTGCGCGATCTAAGCGCGACAGGCTTCAGCGACAGATCAGCGGGTGCTCCGATTCTCGATTTCACCGTCAGCTCGCCCGATGGCAAGCGTGTCGAGAAGGTTGAAATTTCCGGGCAAAATGGCGCATTTTTCGCGAAGCGGGAAAACGAGCCGGACATCTATAAAGTGGACGCGAAGACAGTGGAAGATCTCCAGAAAGCAGTCGCGGGCATCAAAGCCGAAGCTCCGAAGCCCGCGAAGAAGCCTTGAACGCGCTTCTTACCGATCTTTACGAGCTCACGATGGCCGCGGGTTACTATGCGGCTGGAAAGATCGCGGAACGTGCCACTTTTGAGTTTACGTTACGCCGGCTTCCACGCAATCGCGATTACCTGGTCGTCGCGGGCCTGCCACAGGCGCTCGAATACCTGCTGAACTTAAGCTTCGAACGCGCTGAAATTGAGTATCTTCGCGGGCTTCCTCAATTCGCCGCGGCGCCTGCCGGCTTCTTCGATCACTTGCGCGATCTGCGCTTCACCGGCGATGTATTCGCCGTGCCCGAAGGCACCATCCTCTATGCGGGCGAGCCAATCCTTACCCTCCGCGCGCCGATAATCGAAGCGCAGATCCCCGAAACTTATCTGCTTTCGGCCATCACATTTCAATCCCTGATTGCGACCAAGGCTTCCCGTATGGTGCAGGCCGCCAAAGGCCGTCCTGTAGTCGAATTCGGCACACGCCGAGCTCATACTCCCGAAGCCGGCGTGCTTGGAGGTCGCGCCGCATATATTGGCGGTTGCGCCGGAACCAGCAACACGCTCACCGGCTTTCGCTATGGCGTCCCGGTCCTCGGAACAGCGGCGCACTCGTGGACCATGTCGTTCGCTGGAGAGTCGGAAGCATTTCGCCAACTGCAAAAACTGCTCGGCGAGAACACGGTCTATCTAGTTGACACCTACGACACGCTCGAAGGAACGCGGCGCGCCATCGCGCTTGGCGAACCGCTTTGGGGAGTGCGGCTCGACAGCGGCGATTTTCTTGCGCTCTCGCGGCAAGTGCGCGCGCTTCTGGACGCCGCCGGCATGCAGCACGCAAGGATCATGGTCAGCGGCGATCTCGACGAACACCGTATCGCGGAGCTTGTCGCTTCAGGCGCGCCGATCGATTCATTCGGAGTTGGCACGGAACTCGCGACGTCGGCGGATGCGCCGTCGATGGGCGCGGTCTACAAAGTCGTGGAGGTGGACGTCCGCGGGATCAAGCGCTACACCATGAAATTGAGCCCCGATAAACAGACCATGCCCGGCCCCAAACAGATCTTCCGCTTCCCCGACCGCGACCTGATCACACGCTTCGGCGAATGCGTCTCGGGCGACGCCGAAGCACTGCTGAAGCCCGTGATTATTGGCGGCCGGCTAGTGCGGGAGCTGCCCACACTTGAGAAATCGCGCGAACGCGCGCGGCGTGTTCCGGCAGCACCGCCGCGCGTCGAGCACAGCGCTGAATTGCTCGCGCTCAACGAGCAGACGCGCAGGAGCTTCCAATGAAACGCGTCTTCCTCGACGTCGATACGCAGATCGATTTTCTCTTTCCCACCGGTGCGCTCTACGTACCCGGAGCCGAACGCTTGATCCCCACGCTGGCGCGATTGAACCGTGGTGCTGGAGCGCTGATCTCGACCATGTGCGCACATGCTGAAGTCGATCCGGAATTCCTGACATACGGCCCGCACTGCGTAACGAGCACGGTCGGGCAGCTGAAGCCCACAATACTAATGACGGGCCAGCACATTGTGGAAAAGCAGCAGCTCGATCCGTTCACCAGTCCGCGCCTGCGGCCATTGCTCACCGAACTCGCCGCGGATGAGTACGTGGTGTACGGCGTCGTCACGGAAATCTGCGTGCAGTTCGCGGCCTTGGGGCTGCTCGCCTTAAGCAAGCCTGTCACGCTTGTGACCGATGCGATCGCCGCGCTTGACGTGCAAGCGGCCGATCGCTTTCTCGCCGACTTCATATCCCGCGGCGGCCGGCTAACCACTTCGTCGCAGTTGCTTGCCTAGCGTGCCCATTCCTCCCGAGCGGCAGGATACGCGCAAGATGCGGCGGCTGTTCGGCGTCGTGGCTCCCCGCTACGATTTCATCACACGCGTTTTTTCCTACGGGATGGACGGAACGTGGAAGAGACGTGCCGTCCAGATGGCCGGAATCTCGGGGCAAGCGGTCGTTTTAGATCTCGCGTGCGGCACGGGCGATTTTTCGAAATTAGTCCGCGCGCAGCATCCACACGCCGTCACGGTCGCCTGCGATCTTACGGAATCGATGCTGTGCGTGGCTCGCAGCTCCGGCGTAACGAATCCAGTTTGCGGCGATGCCGCGCGTCTCCCCTTTGCCGACGATTCGTTCGACCGCGTTTTCGTCGGATACGGGCTGCGCAATTTCCCCGAGCTGACGAACGCGCTTAGCGAACTGTATCGCGTCATGCGTCCGGGCGGCGTTCTCCTCACTCTCGACTTCTTTGTTCCTCGCAATCGAGTACTACGGAAGTTGTTCCTCGGATATCTCTATGCACAGGGCGCTTTCTGGGGCGCGTTGCTGCACCGTGAGACGCGCATCTACACCTACATTCCCGATTCGCTGCGAAGCTTTGTTACGGCACAGGATTTCTCCGTTGCGCTCAACAACCTGAAATTTCACGCCGTTGGTGAACGCTCCTTCCTGCTGGGCGGCATTGCACTTCACCGGGCTACGAAATCATGAATAATAGGAGCGATGCGACCGCTCACCCTCCTCATCCTCGCCAGTGGCGCCCTCTTGGCTCAGGTCCTCCAACTCGACAAGTCTCCCTACGCCAGGCTTCACGACATACCCGTGAAAGCGGTCACGATGGGTGACGGTTTTTGGTCGGAACGCCGCAAAGTAAATGTTGAGAAGAGTCTGCCAGCGATGATTCAACAGCTCGAGCAGCACGGTGTGGTCGAGAACTTCCGCAACGTCGCCGCGAACAGCAACGCTCCGCACAACGGCCCGGTCTACACCGATTCCGATGTCTATAAATGGATCGAAGCGGCCGCCTTTGTGCTGCAATCCGGAGACGTGCCTTCGCTGCACGCAAAAATCGACGAGCTCACCGACATCATTCTGTCCGCGCAAGAGCCAAGCGGCTACCTGAACACTTATTACCAGGGCGTGAACGCTTCCAAGCGTTTCACGGAGATGCATCGTTCGCATGAGCTTTATTGCCTGGGGCATCTGATGCAAGCGGCGATTGCGTACTACCGGGCCACTGGCAACCGCAAGCTAATGGACGGCGGCATCCGCTTTGCGGACTACCTGGTTGCAAACTTCGGTCCCAATAAACGGCCCGCGCTCACCGGACATCCGGAGCTTGAGATGGCCTTGGTCGAGTTGTATCGCACCACGGGCGAGCGCAAGTATCTGGATTTCGCGGGGTATCTACTGAGTGGTGTCGAACGCGAGCGGCTGCATCTCAAGGATTCGCAGATCAAATATATGTTCAGCGGAATCCCGTTCACTTCGCGCACTCAGTTCGAAGGCCACGCGGTGCGCGCCATGTACGCATCATGCGGCGCGACAGACTACTACGCTGAAACAGGCGACGCCCGCTATCGACAAACTCTTGAGACTCTTTGGCGCGATATGGCGGCGCACAAAATGTACATCACCGGCGGCGTGGGTTCGCGGTCGCAGGATGAAGCGTTCGGCAATAACTACGAGCTTCCGAACGCCCAGGCTTACACCGAAAGCTGCGCCGCGATCGCGAACTACATGTGGAACTGGCGCATGCTGATGGTCACCGGCGAATCGCGCTTCACGGACGTGATGGAGCGCGCGCTTTACAACGGCATCAACTCTGGCATGTCGCTCGACGGCACGCTGTACTGCTACCGCAATCCGCTGGAGTCGACAGGCGAGAAGATTCGCAATGAGTGGTACGAAACCACGTGCTGCCCGCCGAATATCGAGCGCACCTTGTCTTCCCTGCCCGGCTATCTTTTCAGCACGAGCAAGCAAGGGGTGTACGTCAACTTCTTCCACAACGCCACCGTAGACTGGCATTTGGAAGATGGCGCGAAACTGCGCGTGCGGCAGTCCACGCAGTACCCGTGGAACAACCGCGTGGACATCGCAGTGGACCCTGCTTTGCCCTCTGAATTCAGCTTGTTCGTGCGCATTCCGGAGTGGTCTAAGACCACCCAGGTCCAGGTGAATGGCACAGTACAGCGTAAGGTCGCAGCCGGTGGGTATTATGAAATTCACCGCAAGTGGTCTACCGGCGACCACGTCCAAGTCGCGTTTGACATGGAGCCGCGCCTCACACGCGCCAACACGCTAGTTCGTGAAGATGCCGGACGCGTGGCAGTCGAACGCGGTCCGCTGGTCTACTGTTTGGAACAGGCGGACCAACCCAAAAACACGCGCCTGTTCGACGAATCGATCACGCTTGGACAGGGCGGGCGCGGGTTCACAGAAGAGTTCCGCCGCGACCTGCTCGATGGGGTTGCCGTCCTGAAGCATTCAGGCACCGCCGCCGGGAAGTCGCTTGACGACGAGCCGCTATACACCGCGCTGGAGGCGCCGAAGCCGCGTTCACAACCGGTGACGCTGACGTTTATTCCGTATTACGCATGGGCCAATCGCGGTCAGGATTCGATGGAGGTGTGGGTGCCGCTGCAATCTTCCGCCGTAGTGGCGGAACGTTCACATTGATCAATCGTCGCCATCGGATTTTTCCGCGTCACGCGCGATTTACTACAATCAACATTCCATGCGCCTGCTATCGCTCATTCTCCTCGCCGCTTCCAGCCACGCTGCCGAGACCCGGTTCGCCTCGCTCGGCGACTTCAAATTGGACAGCGGCCAAAGCATTCAGGATTGCCGCATCGGCTATGAAACTTTCGGCGCGCTTAACAGCGCCAAGTCGAACGCGGTCTTGTTTCCGACTTGGTTCACGGGGACATCGAAGAGCCTCGAAGACCTGATCGGTCCCGGCAAGCTGATCGATTCAAACAAGTACTTCGTTATCGCGGTGGACGCGCTGGGCGATGGCATTTCCACTTCACCTTCGAACAGCAAGACGCAATCGCATTTGCAATTCCCGAAATTCACCACGCGGGATATGGTCCGCTCTCAGTACCGGCTGATCACCGAGACGCTGAATTTGACGCACATGCACGCCATCATGGGAATTTCGATGGGCGGCATGCAGACATTTCAATGGATGATCGATTATCCCGAGTTCTTCGATAAAGCGATTCCGATTGTCGGCTCGCCGCAGCTCACCACCACCGACCTGCTGCTTTGGAATGCCGAGCTGCACGCCATAGAAGCAGCCAAAACGCCGCAACTCGGGATGCGCGCTGTCGCGGATATTCATGAATTTGCAGTTACGACTCCAAACTATCGCGCGACGCAAACCGGACGCGCGGCTGCCGCGAAATTTCTAAGCGACACCGAAAAGAATATTCCGGCGCATTTCGCGTGGGACGACTGGACGCGGCAACTGGAAGCGATGATCGGACATGATGTCACAAAGGCGTTCAACGGATCTCTGCCACGGGCCGCCGCCCGCGTGAAATCCAAGGCTTTCGTGGTCGTCGGGCTTCAGGACCACATGGTGAATCCGCTTCCGGCTCTCGCATTCGCCAAGCTGCTGCATGCCGAGACGCTCGAGATCGACAGCCCTTGCGGCCACCTCGCGCCCAGTTGCGAGCAGCCGCGTATCGCTGCTGCGATTGCTAAATTTCTTCAGTGACTATCACGCGATGTGCGCGCCCTGCGCTTCCACATACACGGTGTAAATGGACTGGCCCGCGGCCATAAATAGCCGGTTGCGCTTCTTGCCGCCAAAACAAACGTTGGCACAGATCTCAGGCAGCAGGATCATGCCGATGCGCTCTCCCGAGGGCGTAAAGACATGCACGCCGTCGTAACCTTCGCCCACCCAACCGGCTCCGACCCAGATGTTGCCGTCCGTGTCCGCGCGAATGCCGTCCGCCAAACCCGCGCCTTTGCCGGCGAGTTCCATCGACACATACTGTTTTCCATTGTGCACGGTCTTAGAATTCGCCACATCGTAAACCTTGATGATTTTCGGTGCTTGCGGAAAGTGCGTCGCGCCGGTGTCGCAGATATAGACCTTCTTGTAATCCGGTGAAAAGCAGATCCCGTTGGGCTTGAACAAATCGTCAGTAATCATGCTCATCTTTCCGCTGGAATCGACACGATATACCGCTTCTTTCAGGCCTAGCGGTGCCTTGTTCCCCTCGTAATTCAACAAGCTGCCGTAGCCCGGATCGGTGAACCATACCGCGCCGTCGGGGTGAACCACAATGTCATTCGGCGCGTTCAACGGCTTGCCGTTCCATTTGTCCGCGATCACCGTCACTGTGCCGTCGTGTTCGTAACGAACCACGCGTCGATTGCCGTGCTCGCACGAAAGTTGACGGCCCTCGTAATCGAAGGTATTGCCGTTGCTATAGCCGGCCGGACTGCGGAAGGTGCTGACATGGCCGTCCTCTTCGAGCCACCGCATCTGCACATCGTTGGGAATGTCGCTCCACACAAGGTAACGCCCCACGCCGTTCCAGGCGGGACCCTCGGACCATAGGCCACCGGTGTGCAGCCGCCGGATCGGGGTGTTGCCGATTTTATATTTGTCGAAGCGCTTGTCGAGAGAGATGATATCCGCGTCGGGATAGCGCGCCGGATTCTTGCTGCTGTAGTCGCGTTGAGCATTGGCAGCGCCGGGCGCCAGCAATGCGCCTCCCGCGGCAGCCGCCAGGAACGAGCGTCGGCCTACTTGGGCCTGGTCACGAAGAACTTCCAATTTTGTGTCCACGGGAATTCAGCATACAGCAGTTCGGCCCGGCGTCAAAGACCAATGTTCGCGGCTACCAGCGGATTCCTCAATTCCCCAACTTACCCAGCCCGATGCCGATCACATAAGTCACTACGCCCTCCACCGCGCCGACGATCGTCATCTCCATGCCGCTACTCCACCACGAGCGGATGGTGATCAACGACTTCGCCGCGCCCACGGCGAAATGCGCGATGAGCGAAATCACGGCGGCCCAGATCACGGCCCGGATTCCGCTAATGAAGAAGAATGGGATGATGGGAATAAAAGCGCCCACGGCGGTCGAGAGCGCACCCGATGTTGCCGAAGTCAAAGGATTGCTCAGCCCCTCCTCGGACGTATTCAGCCGCTCCTGCACCAGCGCGCGGACGAACTGTTTCTTGTCCCGGGCCAGATGCTCCACAAACCGGTCCGCTTCATCGGCCGGCAGACCGCGAATCTGATAGCCAAGCGACAGCACTTCACGCGCCTCGGCTTCATTGAATTCCACGGCATCGCGTTCACGGGCGACCTCCGCTTCAAAGATCTCGCGCTCGCTCTTCGACGCAAGATACGCGCCCGAGCCCATGGAAAGCGCGCTCGCAATCATCCCGGCCATGCCGGCCAGCAGCACGAACTTGCTATTACCCAAGGTGGCGCCTGAAACACCCGACACGATACCGAAGATGGACCCGAGTCCGTCATTGACGCCGTAAATGGCATCGCCGATCCATCCGGCAGTTTGCGGCTCGCCCTTGTGGCGCTCAGCCAGAAGCTCATCGAGCGCCTTGCGTGCCTGCTCCGGCGATGATGGCGGAGCCGACCTGCGACCGCGAATCAAACTGCTCAACAGTTTTGAATGTTCGCGCTCGTCGGCGATGACCAGCTTCAAAATCGAGATGCTCGGCTCATCGCCGATGTCTCGCAACTGCTTTCCGTAGCGCGCAATATCGCGGGCCTCATCCAGTTCGAGGCGGCGAAGATTCAGATCGCGCCCTCCCGCGCGGCTTAGGAACGTGTCCGCCTCGCCGGTTTTCGGCCCGTGATATACGGGTTCTGGCCCGCCCAGCTCCACGATTCGCCTGGCCCAAAGATCCGCGTGTTGCTGTTCGGCTTCGGCCAAACGACGGAAGGCGCCGCGGCGCTGGGGGTCCTCCTCCCGGTCGGCCATCGCGCTGTAAGTGTGGAGGCCGATTACCTCCGCCTCCCAGTTACTTTTCAACAGCGCCAGCAGTCGCTTATTCAATTCAGCCATGGCTTTTTCATTGTCGCCGCAACGGGTGCCAAGATAGAACTGAATGCCCGACACACCGCCCTCCGTAGCGCGCATGGCGCACATGCGCCATCTGGTCGATCAGCTTGCTTCCCTCGAAACCCGCTTGAAAGCCGGAGGTGGCGAAGCGCGCATTGCCAAGCAGCACAAAGCCGGCAAGCTGACCGCTCGCGAGCGCATAGCGCAACTCTTCGATGTCGGCAGTCTGTTCGTCGAAATCGGCCTGCTCATCGCCCATGATCGATATGATGGCCAGGCGCCGGCGGCTGGTGTAGTTACCGGAATCGGAAAAATCGAAGGCCGGCCCGCCGTTGTCGTCGCGAACGATGCCACGGTGAAGGCCGGTTCCTGGTGGCCCGAAACCATCACCAAAATTCTGCGCGCACAAGAGATCGCGATGCGCAACCGCACGCCGATCGTTTACCTGGTGGATTCGGCCGGCGTGAACCTGCCTTATCAGGACGGCATCTTCCCCGGGCAGTATGGCGCGGGCCGCATTTTCTTCTATAATTCTCTTATGCGGCGCAAGCTCCGTGTGCCGCAGATTGCCGCCGTGATGGGTCCCTGCATCGCGGGCGGCGCCTATCTTCCCGCGCTGAGCGACTTCATCATCATGGTGGAAAACACGAGCTTCATGGGTCTCGGGGGCCCGAATCTCGTTAAAGGCGCGACGGGTCAGATCACCGATCAGGAGTCCCTTGGAGGCGCGCACATGCACACCGCGAACAGCGGTGTGGCGCACTATATGGCGAAGAGCGACACCGATTGCCTCGACATGATTCGCACCCGTTTCAGGCAGTTCCCCATGCCTCCCGACGCGCCGCCGGCCACCGCGCCCGCCCGGTCGCCCGAAGAGATTTACTCTTCCCTGCCAGCCGATCACCGCCTTCCGTACGAAATGGAAGACCTGCTCTTCCGGATTCTCGACCGCGCCGATTTTCTCGAATTTCAGCCGGAGCACGCCCCTGAGATGCTCTGCGCCAATGCTCGCCTCAACGGGCATCCCGTCGCTGTGATCGCCAATCGTCGTGGATTTCTGCGAGCCGGTGGAGCGCCGCGCATTGGCGGTATTGTCTATACGGAATCAGCGCGCAAGGTCGCGTATTTCGTCGAGATGGCGGAGCGCTCGGGTACGCCGCTGCTGTATTTTCAAGATGTCTCCGGTTTCATGGTTGGCCTTGAATCCGAAGCCGCCGGGATTATTCGCGCGGGCGCTGAAATGGTCGAATCCATGGCCTGCGCAACAGTGCCTAAGATTATCGTCACGATCAATCACGCCAGCGGCGCGGGATATTACGCCATGGCCGGTCAGGGTTTCGATCCGAACTTCGCGTTCAGCTGGCCGACCGCCCGCATCGGTGTGATGGAAGGAGACTCCGCCGTGATGGCGCTCTTCTCCGCCGAACTCGAGAAGGTGAAGAGCAGCGGCGAACCGATCCCAGACGATCTGCGGCAATCCATCGATCGCACCCGGGCCGATTATGAACGGTGGCTCGATGCGCGATATGCCGCCGCGCGGGGCCACGTCGATGCCGTCATCGATCCGAAAGACACCCGCGAAGTTTTGGCCCTGGCACTCGAAGTCGCGCTGAACCGTGGCCGCGGCAACGTTCTCGCGCTGGAGACATTATGATTCGCATCGCCAATGGACAAGGCTTCTGGGGCGACTGGCTTGAAGCGCCGGTGCGCCTCGTCGAACAAGGGCCCATCGACTATTTGATTCTGGATTACCTCGCCGAAGTGACGATGTCGATTCTGCAGAAGCAGCGCCAGGCGGATCCGTCGTTGGGCTATGCGCGTGATTTCCCGCCGCTCATCGGCCGGCTTGCGAAGCGGTTGAAGGAAAAAAATATCAAGGTGATCGCCAACGCAGGCGGCGTGAATCCCGTAGCTTGCGCGCAAGCTGTTCTGGCCGCCGCTCCGAATCTGAAAGTCGCGGTGGTGTTGGGCGATGACGTCTACTCCCGTATTGATGAATTCCTGCAGAAGGGCTATGACATGCGCGACATGGATACGGGCGAGCCCATCGCGACCATTCGCGACAGCATCCAAAGCGCTAACGCCTATATCGGCGCATTTCCTCTCGCGGAAGCTCTCGACACTGGGGCCGATATCGTGATCGCCGGAAGGTCGACCGACACCGCGCTCGCTCTCGCTCCCATGGTGCACCGCTTCGGATGGGGTCCCGACGACACCGCTAAGCTCGCGGCGGGAACCATTGCCGGGCATATCGTTGAATGTGGTGCGCAGTGCAGCGGCGGCAATTGCCAAGTGGACTGGCAGAATATCCCCGATCTCGCCAATGTTGGCTACCCAATTATTGAAGCCGAGCCTGACGGGACGTTCGTTATCACCAAACATGCCGCGACCGGCGGGCGCGTCCATTCCAATACTGTGAAAGAGCAGCTGCTCTATGAGCTTGGCAATCCCAAACAGTACATTACGCCCGATTGCGTCGCCGACTTTACTTCCATTCGTCTTGAAGATATCGGTCCCGATCGCGTGCGCGTTTCCGGAATTACCGGCGGACCTAAACCGCCGACCCTCAAGCTGTCGATCAGCTATGCCAACGGCTGGAAGGCGATCGGAACGCTGGTCTATAGCTGGCCGCAAGCTCTCGAGAAAGCCAAGGCTGCCGACCGCATCGTGCGCGCGCGCCTGGAATCGCTCGGACTGCGCTACGAAGAAATCCACACCGAATTCCTGGGAGTAAATGCGTGTCATGGCAGCACCGCGGCCCGTGTGGCCGACCCGCCCGAAGTGCAGCTTCGCATCGGTGTTCGCGACGCGAGCAAGAAAGCTGTAGATCGTTTCACGCGCGAGCTAATTCCGCTGGTGCTGAACGGGCCGCCGGGCGCGACCGGCTTCGGAGAAGGACGCCCGCCGGTGCGCGAGATTGTCGCCTATTGGTCAGCGCTGATCCCGCGCGATGAAATTCAAACCCGGGTGGAGGAAGTCAGATGCTAGCTCCTCTCAGCCAAATCGCGCACACCCGCTCCGGCGATAAGGGTGACACCGCTAATATCGGGGTCATCGCCTTCAAGCCCGAGCACTATGCGGTGCTGGTCCGCGAACTCACGCCCGCGCGCCTGAAGACTTTTTTTGGCGATTCCGTGAAAGGTGACATCGAGCGGTTCGAGCTTCCCAACTTGGGCGCGCTTAACTTTTTGCTGCATGGCGCGCTCGGTGGCGGCGGGACGGTCTCGCTTCGTATCGACGCGCAAGGCAAGACTTACGGCGCCGCGCTGCTGCGTATAGAGATCTCACTTGACTGACGACATACTGCAGGTCGTGCAGAACGGACGGCTGCTCCGGCTGACGCTGAACCGTCCCGAGAAACGCAACGCGCTTAACCTCGATTTGTGCCGGCTGCTAGTTGACGCGTTGGAGGCGGCGAATCGAGATGCCGGCGTCGGCGCGATTCTGCTGAGTGGCAATGGAAAATCTTTCTGCGCGGGAATGGATCTTTCCGAAATGAAGACGGTCGATTCCGGGCTGCTGGGCGACCTCCACGAGCAGCTCTTCACGGTTGGGACGCGCATAACGAAGCCGATTGTTTCCGCTGTGCACGGCGCGGCGCTCGGAGGTGGCACGGGGCTCGCCGCGAATTCGCATGTGCTGGTTGGTGCGCCGGATGCCACCTTCGGCCTGACGGAAATCCGGCTTGGCCTTTGGCCATATCTCATCTTCCGGTGCATCGCGGTCGCAGTAGGTGAACGGCGCGCCACGGAGCTCGCCTTAACCGGCCGGACGTTTCAAGGCGCTGAAGCGCGCGAATTGGGGCTCCTCCACCATGTCGCGGACGATCCGCTGAAATCCGCGATGCATGTGGCCGAAATGCTGGCAAACTCGAGCGCGACCGCGGTTCGCAGCGGACTCGAATTCGTCCGTGAGATAAGAGGAAAACATTGGGAAGAGCAGGGCGAAACTGCCCGCCGCATCCGCGAAGGCATGCTGAAATCGGAGGATTTTGCCGAAGGGGTTTCGGCGTTTCTGGACAAGCGAACACCCATTTGGCCGTCACTTCGGGTGTAACCTACAAGATGTTGGGGTGTGGTGCTTTACTTTTGCGCCGATCGTGATTAGTATGGTTGCACCCCCCCGAGCACGAGAGAGGTGCTGTTTTGCTGAAATTAAAACGCGTTGAACTCCAGGGCTTCAAGTCTTTTTGCGACCGTACGGAACTCCGTTTTCAGGGCGAAGGCATTGCGGCCGTGGTCGGCCCGAACGGCTGCGGCAAATCCAACCTCAGCGACGCTATCAGTTGGGTCCTCGGCGAACAGTCCGCTAAAAGTCTCCGTGGCGCTCGCATGGAAGACGTCATCTTCGCGGGGACGCGTGATCGTAAAGCGGTCGGCATGGCATCGGTCACCATGGTTCTGGTTGATCCCACGCCCGCTGAACGCCCCGCACCGATAGAGATCTCGACACACCCTAGCGAGCCGACGAACGGCAACGGCGTCGCTCACGTGAACGGACACTACACCACGAAACCCGGTGAGGTGACCATCACACGCCGCCTGTACCGGTCCGGCGAAAGCGAATACCTCATCGACGGCCGCCAAGCCCGCTTGCGCGACATCCAGGACATCTTCATGGGAAGCGGACTGGGTCCGGAAAGTTACGCCATTATCGAGCAGGGACGTATCGGCCAGATTCTCAGCTCGAAGCCGCAGGATCGCCGCGCCGTGCTCGAAGAAGCCGCCGGTATCACGAAGTACAAGGCCCGCAAGCGGCTTTCCGAAGCCCGTCTGGAGAGCGCGAAACAGAATCTCGCGCGCGTTTTCGACATCCTTGAGGAAGTTACCCGCCAGGTGAATTCGCTCAAGCGCCAGGCCGCCAAAGCCAAGCGGTACGGCGAACTCAAAGAGGAGATGGATGCCAAACTCCGGAATCTTCTTTCCGGCCGGTATCGCGTTCTGGGGAGCGAAGTCACCGAGTGCAGTGCCAATCTCGAAGCCGCCACGGCCGGTTTGAGGGACGCCGCCGAGCGCGTCACTGTCAGTGAAAAAGAACGCGAGCAGATCCAAGCGGTGTGCTACGAGCTCGAAGCCAAGCTCACCGAACAGCGGCGTCAGCTTGCCGAACTCAATGTCGAAAACACCCGGACCCGAGGCAAGCTCGAATCGCAAGTACGCGAAAGCGGCGCCATTGAGCAGCGTATGGCAAAGGGTGAGCAGGAGACCCAGGATCTTGAATCCCGCCTGCAAACCTGCGATACGGAACGCGCCGCGCTGGCCCAGAGTATCGCCGGTTTGGAGGCCGAAATCGCGGCCGCCCGCGCTCTGTTGATTTTGCGCAATGAGACGCGCGACAAGCTCCAGAACCGTGTTCGGGAACAAGAAAAAACAATCGAAGCCGGGCGGGTGCAGGTGCTCCGTCTGCTAGGCGAGGCCTCCACACTCAAGAATCAGCTCGCTCAAATTGACGAATATCTGGCCGGCGTAGAACGCGAGACCTTGCGTGCGCAAAACGAAGAGCAGGCTGCCGCGCTAGAACTCGAGCGGCTGGCCGGGCTTAAGGAAAATCTTCTGAAATCCATTGGCCAGCGCCAGTTGGAACTCGAAACCGTCACGGTCGACCGGCGTAAAACCGAGGAGGAACTCACCGCGCAGAAGCGTGCCGCGCACGAATTAAGGGGCCAGATCGATCAATTGCGCGCCGAGTCCTCCAAACTAAAAGCGCAGCGGGATTCGCTGGATAATATTCTTTCGCATCATACCTATACAACGGATTCCGTAAAGCGGCTTTTCAGTGCTATCGAGAAAAATCAGGCTGGTGGATTTCAGCCCCAAGGCGTGCTGGCGGATTTTATCGAGGTAGACCCCAGTTACGAACGCGCGGCGGAGGAATTCCTGCATGACGAGCTTGAATATGTAGTGGTTCAACAGTGGGATCAGGCCGAGCAGGGAATGAAGTTCCTGCGATCCGATCTGGAAGGGCGCGCCACATTTCTGGTCGAGCAGGCCGGCGACATGCACACCGCCGCCGATACGAACGCCCCCGACCGACCGCGCCTGGCCGATCACATCCGCCTGAGCAACGGGCTGAGTCATGACGGATTGCGTCTGCTTCCTCGACTTGCGCGGTGCTTCATCGCGGACGACGAAGCGCAGGCGCGCGAACTCGCCCAGAAGCATTCCGATTTCTACTTCCTGCTTTCCGACGGCCGCTGCTATCACGGCCCTACCCTAAGCGGAGGACGCAAAAAAGCCAGCGGCCCGCTCGCCCTCAAGCGGGAAATGCGCGAACTGGCCAGCGCTTTCAAAGAGAGCGACAGAAAACTGAGCGAACGCACGGGGGCGCTCGATGCCCTGCAGCGCAAAGTTTCGGAGCTGGAAATTGATCTGGAACGCTTGCGCGGACTTCAGCAGACGCGCGAGAAAGACGCGCTTGCTCTGCAGCATGAGTCACGCAAGATCGGCGAAGAAACCACCCGCACGCAATCGCGCATCTCTGTCGTCCGTCTGGAACTGGAGCGGCTCGGCCGCGAACGGGAGCGTTCCGGCGAACAGCGAGAAAAGAATCGCGCCGCGATCACAATGAAGGACCAGGATCGCGAAGGGCGTGAGGCGGCTCTCGAATCGGTGCGCGACGAGCTCGATACCATCGAAGCCGAGGCGGCGCAAATTCGTGAGGAGCACTCCACGTTGCGTGCTCAGCTAGCGGGGCTGGAAGAGCGCCACCGGGCACAAGGGTCCGCGCACGCGCGTCTCGATCAGCAGTTCCGCGAGATGACCGCCCGGCGCGAGGCGCTCAGCCAGGAGATCCAGCGTCTTGGCGAGCATCGTTCGCGGCTCTTAACCGAAAATATCGATCTCGATCGGCGCGCGTCCGAGCTTTCCGAACAGATTCTCGCCGTTGAATCATGGGTCAATGCTCTAGCTGCTGACGAAATCGTAAAGCGCGAGAACTTGCAATCGGCCGACATCCAGCTTCGCGAGATGCGTGCCGACGTCGAAACCGGTCACCTGCGGCGCTCTGAAATTGAAGTCGATTTAGTGCGGCGCCAATCCGAATTGGGCTTTCTCGACGAGACGGCGCGCAAAGAGTTGAGTTGCGCCGTCGCCGAGATCGAAGTGGCGGAGGACGCTCCGCTTCCGAATGCTGAAGCCATCACCGAGGCCGAGCGGCTTTACACGGAGGTGAAGACGCGCATCGAGAATCTCGGACCGATCAATCCCGACGCGCTGAAGGAATTTGAGGAGGCTCAGCAGCGCCACGATTTTCTCAGTGCTCAGCGACAGGATCTGATCGATTCCATCCGCGACACCGAGAAGGCCATCGACGAGATCGATGCCGTCTCGCGCGACCGATTCGTCGAAGCCTTCGAGGCCGTGAACGCCAATTTCAAACAGGCATTTCTGACGCTGTTCGGCGGCGGTTCGGGCGAGATGCGGCTCACTGACGAAGCTAACGCCAACGAGTCCGGAATCGACATTATCGCGTCACCTCCGGGCAAAAAACTGCAGAACATTCTACTGCTCTCCGGTGGTGAAAAAGCCCTGGCGGCACTTGCGCTTCTGATGGCAATCTTCAAGTACCAGCCGAGCCCGTTTTGCGTGTTGGACGAGGTCGACGCGCCGCTCGATGAGGCCAACATCATTCGGCTGACGCGCTTGTTGAAAGAGATGTCGGTGGACACGCAGTTCATCATCATCACGCATTCGAAAAAGACGATGGAAGCGGCGCAATCCATGTATGGGGTGACTATGCAGGAGGCCGGAGTTTCGAAGCTGGTTTCGGTGAAATTTCAGCCGAATGCGCCCGTGGGCGCGGTGGCGTAATCGGTATACAAAGAATCAGCGGTATGCCTCGCCGCGGTGCTTGACGGCGGGGACCTGAATCATTTGGTCGTGGTCACAGAAGCGAATTCGGTAATCGCCTACGCGGAGGCGGAACCCCGGTGCGATTGTCCCCTGGAGCCGTTTCACGTCACCTTCCTGACCCGTTGCGAAACGCGCCAAACCGCGAAGTACGCGCAATGCAGTCTGCTGATCAAGCGATCTGACGTTTTTTTTGGCTTGCTCTGTCCAGGCGATCGTTCTGCCCATCGACAGCCTATCCCGATTAATTCTTGTCGCCGAAATCCGCTGAGGTAAGTCCTAGTGCGCTGAGTAACTTTTCAGTCGAAATTGGCTGATTGTGCATAAGCCATTTCCTGGACTCTGCCGCCGTGAGTTCTTCTTCGCCGCTGGGGCGCTCGTCCTCAAGAGGCGCGTTCGCCAGGCTCCGCGACACTGGATCGAGCATCACTTCCATGAGATGCACGATGGCGGCAACTTGATCCGGAGCCAAGTGCTCGAGCAATTCCTGAGCATGTCGTGTGTTTGTGGCCATCCCGCCGCTCACCGTGTTGTTAGCGCAATCGATGCCGTGTTCGCTCTGTAACATTGCGTCCCCACATCGCACGCGGTTATAATTCGGAAACCTTGCCGCGTACCTCAAGGGGTCTCCTAAATTCTTTGCGAGGTGTCATATCAATGTTCGGCAACCGAACAGCTTTCACGTCCGCGGCATTGTTTTTCTGCGTGTCGAATCTCTTGGCACAAACCACCGGAGAGCTCCGGGGCACGGTCAAAGATCCCACGGGACTCGTCGTTCAAGGCGCTCAAATTTCCGCGTCGCTCGCCGGCGGCGGCATCACACGCCGCGGCGTAACCGACGACGGCGGCGAATTTATTCTCCCGGCTGTTCCCGTCGGCACCTACAACGTCGAGGTGAAAGCCGAAGGCTTTAAGACGCACTCACAGGAGGGCGTCGAGGTCACACTCGGCCACGTGATCGTGGTGAATGTCTCGCTTGAGCTCGGCGCAACCACCCAGACGGTCACCGCGGAGGCTGACGCCGCGCTCGTTGAAACTACCAGCACGCAACTCGGCGCCGTGGTGAATTCGAAATCGATCGTCGGTCTTCCGCTGAACACCCGCGATACCTACCAACTGCTGCAACTCCAGCCCGGCGTGCAGTCGCAGCAGGGTTATGACTTATTTGCCGGCAGCGAAAATGCGGGAGTCGTCTCGGTTAACGGCGGTCGCGGCCGCGCGAACAACTTCAACGTAAACGGGGGCGACGCGAACGACCAATTCATCGGCGTTCCCGCGATTCAACCTTCGCCCGATACCATCGAGGAATTTCGCGTTCTTACGAACACATTCGATGCCGAGTACGGCCGCAATTCCGGCTCGGTTGTCAACGTCGTCACGAAAAGCGGCACCAACAGCATTCACGGCGACGCGTACGAGTTCTTCCGCAACCGGTCGCTCAACACGCGCGGCTTCTTCGATACCGTGAAGCCGAAGTTCAATCAGAATCAGTTCGGCGGCACGATTGGCGGTCCTATTATCAAGAACCGCACATTCTTTTTTGTGTCGGCAGAGCAGCGCGAAATCCGGCAGGGAATTTCATCCGACCTGGTGACGGTGCCGACCGCCGCTCAACGATCAGGCGACTTTTCCGCGGGTGGCGCATTCGCGGGGACTTTGACAGACCAAAACGTAGCCGACGTGATGAACCAACGAGCGGGCTGTTCCGATGCGATTGCGGCAGTCGGCGGCGCGCCCCTGGCAGGCGGAACAACGTGGAACTCGATCTTCCCCACACAACAAGTTCCGACGCAGTGCTTCGACCCGACCGCGGCCGCTCTGCTGAAGCGCTTCGTCCCGCTACCCAACGCCGGCAGCAACTTTCTCCAGACCGTGCCCGTGCAGGCCGATAGCGGAATCCAATGGACCGCCCGCATCGACCACCGCATCAACGATGCACACCAGCTCAGCTTTTACGGCTATTTCGACGACGATGCAGCCGAGAAGCCGTTCGCGCGCTTCCAGGCGGCGGGCGCCAACGTGCCGGGTTTCGGCTCAAACTACAGTACCCGCAGCCAGCAATACACCGTCAGTGAAACTTGGACCATCACTCCAACAACCATCAATGAAGCGCACTTCGGATTCTTCCGCGAAGGCCAGTTGAAGTACAACCATCCGCAGCGCACGAATTCGGTTCAGGATTCGTGCGGCCCCGACGTTCCGGCCAGCCGGTGCTTCTCCGACCCAAGCAATCCGCGCGCGGGCATCACTCCGAATCTCGGCTCGACTCACGAGGGCGTGCCCTTCATTTCACTCGCGGGCGGCTTCACCATCGGCAACAGCTCGGAAGGCGAGCTTCCGCAAATCGGGAATAGCTTTCACTTCACGGACAATCTGAGCAAGGTAGCCGGCAGCCACAGTTTCAAGTTCGGGGTCGACGCCCGACGCCAGCGTTTCGATCAGACTCTTTACTTCAATGTGAACGGAAATTACACGTTCAATGCGGGGGGCACTAACGATCTTGGCAGCACCGACCAGGTCGGCAACTTCCTACTCGGCCTGCCCAGCACCTACTCGCAAGGCTCCGCGCAGACTGAGAACGTCCGTAGCACCGCCCTCTATCTGTTCGCGCAGGACTGTTGGAAGATGCGCAAAAATCTGACGCTCAATTACGGCTTGCGATGGGAACTAAATACGCCGCTAAAGGACATGGGCCAGCGTGTCCAGACCTTTCATCCCGGCCAGCAGACCACCATTTACCCTTGCCAGTTGAAGCCGGACAATCCCTTGGCGCAGACTTTCGGCAGCGCGGATTGCAGTGCCGGCGGCCCGGCGAACGCGGTGAATCCGCTGGGCCTCGTCTTTCCCGGCGATAAAGGAGTGCCCGCATCGCTCACCAATACTTATTACAAATCCTTTGCGCCGCGTATCGGGTTGGCGTACAGCCCGTCGGCAGATTCCGGATTTCTGCACTTCCTGCTAGGCGGCCCTGGCAAGACGAGCATCCGCACTGGCTGGGGGATGTTCTACAACCCCGTAGAGCAGCTCGTGCTGGAACAATTCAGTGCCGAGCCACCATTCGGCGGCAGCTCCAGCTTCTCCAACCCACTGTTCAATACTCCCTTCGTAGGACAGAATGGAACCGCCAATCCGAATCCGTTTAACGGCATCCTGAGCCCGAAGCGCGGGACGCCGATCGATTGGTCTTCATTCCGCCCGCTGCTGCTATATGGTCAGTTCCAACCCAATCTGCGGTCGCAGTACGCGGTTCAATACAACTTCAACATCCAGCGTGAGCTTCCCGGAAATATGGTGCTGCAAGTCGGCTATGTGGGCTCGCAGGGGCACCGGCTGCTCGCTTCGCACGATCTGAACTACGGACAGGCGCAGCCCTGCCTCGATCTGAATACGCTCTCCAGCTTGGCCAGCGATGGCGCTTTGGCGTGCGGTCCCTTTTCGGCGGACTCCGCCTACACCATCGCCGCGAATGAAATTCCCGCCGGCTTTCAACTGCACCTGCCCTACGGTCCCACGCCCGTGGTCACCGGCCCGAATCCGAATTCAATCACGCTGGTTGGCCTCCGTAAGTATTCTTCGCCGCTTTGTAATCCGCTTACGGGCGCGGGATGCCCGCCGGACGGCGTCCCGGTGTTCGCCAGTATTTTCGCCGAGGACACGGTCGCCAATTCGAATTACAACTCGCTTCAGGCGAGTCTGGAGAAACGGTTTTCGCGCGGGCTGCAATTCCAAGCCGCGTACACCTTCAGCAAATCGATCGACAATGCGTCCAGTTTCGAGAATGAGCTGAACCCTCTCAACTATCATGCCAGCCGTTCGCTTTCATATTTCGATGCGCGCCAACGGCTGGTGGTCAGCTACGTTTATCAGTTCCCGAATTTTGCCGGCCATGGGCTCGCGGGCAAGTTGCTCAGCGGATGGGGGAGCTCCGGCATCATCACCTTCCAAAGCGGATTTCCGATCCCGATCACTTCGTCCGACGATCTGGAATTAATGAACAGCTTCTTCTTCTCGTCGGCCGGCGAGCCTGACCGCGTGGCCCCGCTGAAGCGACTGGACCCGCGCAAGGGATACCATCTGGCGTTCGATCCGTTGGCGTTTCAACAGCCGGCACAACAAGGTGTCATCGGCAATTCGCCGCGCACGGTCTGCTGCGGACCTGGCATCAATAACGTAGATGTGAGCCTTCTGAAAGACACTCGGATCCACGAGCGCTTCAATCTCCAGTTCCGCGCCGAGTTTTTCAACGTGGCGAATCACTCGCAGTTCAGTAAGGTAGACGGAAATATTTCCGATGGCGATGTGACCGCCGGCGGGACGTTTGGCAAAGTCCTGCGCGCCCGCGACCCGCGGTTGATTCAGTTGGCGTTGAAGCTGATTTTTTGAGGAAACGCTATTCTTATAACGTTGTACAAACTTGACGATTCCTAAAGGAAGCACTTTCCGATGTACTCAGCACTCCAGCACGAAATCGAGGTCTACGAGAAGCGCACTCCCAAGTCCCGCGCGGCACACGAAAAGGCCAGCAGCCGCGTTCCGCTTGGCGTAGGCAGCAACTATCGGTACTACCCGCCGTACCCCATCTTCGTTCGCGATGGCGAAGGCGGCCACATTCACGATCTCGACGGCAACAAGTACCTCGACCATAACCTCTGTTACGGAGCCCTGATGGCCGGGCATTGCCACCCAGCCGTGATGAAAGCGGTCAAGGAGCGGTTGCACCTGGGCACGCTCTTCGGCATGCCCCATGGCATGGAACTCGAACTTGCGGACGAAATCTGCGCGCGTTTTCCGGTCGAAATGGTGCGTTTCGGCAACAGCGGTTCGGAGGTCACCATGCACTCCCTGCGCCTGGCGCGTTCAGTCACCGGCCGCAGCAAGATCGTGAAGATGGAAGGCGGTTATCACGGTGGTCACGATGCCATCTCAGTCAGCGTGAAGCCCAAGGAGAGCCAGTTTGGGGATCCCGATCATCCGACGCCAGTCGTTTCCAGCCTCGGCGTGCTGAAAGGAACTTCCGATGCGACGCTGGTTGCCCCGTTCAACAATCTGCCCGCGCTCGAGCGGCTCTTCGAAGAAAATCCCGGCGAAATCGCCGCGGTCATCGTCGAACCCATTATGATGAATATCGCCTTCTGCATGCCCGATGAAGGCTATTTGCAGGGTGTTCGCGACATCACCCAGCGCCACGGGGCCATGTTCATCATGGATGAAGTCAAGACCGGCGGCAAGCTGGCCTATGGCGGCGCCTGCGAATATTTCGACGTGAAGCCCGACATTCTCTGCCTCGGCAAATCGATCGGCGGCGGTTTCTCGCTTGCTGCGTTCGCCGCCAGCCGCGATGTGATGGACGTCATCGCGACACAAAAGATGTTCCACGCCGGAACTTACAATACAAATCCGGTCGTGATGTCCGCCGGCCTCGCCACCTTGCGCGAAGTGCTGACACACCAGGCGTTCGCCTATGTCGATAAACTTGGCAAGAAACTGGCCGACGGATACAACCAGATCATCGCCAAGACTGGAATGATCGCCTATACCGATGGCGCGGGAGCCAACGGTGCGCTCATGTTCTATCCCAAGCGCATCCGCAATTATCGCGACTGGTATCACGTGGATGAGGACGTGTGGACGCATTACTGGTTCGCCATGGTCAATCGCGGCGTGATGGCGCAGCCTTATTGGTGGGATGAGCAATGGACACTTTCGGTGCGGCATACCGAGAAGGACATCGATTTCCACTTGCAGGTCTTCGCCGAAATCGCACCCGCATTGGCCGCCGCTCAGCAGGAGCGTATGGCCGCCGGGGTTCACGCGTAAGCCGGCCGCGTTCGCGCAATGGCGACCACCTCGATCGTCACAACCTCGGCCGCTCATCTCAAACGTGCACTCGGCGTTTGGGATCTTACGTGGCTATGCGTGGTCGCCATTGCGAATTTAAACGTAGTCCCGGTCATCGCGGCCAGCGGTCCCTCGACCATCTGGCTTTGGCTCATCGCCCTTGTCTTTTTCTTTCTGCCGCAGGGCATCTCCGTCATCGAACTCGCCGAAAGATATCCTGCCGAGGGAGGAATCTATCTTTGGGCCAAAGAAATATTCGGTGACTTTCACGGCTTCATGTGCGGTTGGTGCTATTGGACTTCGAACCTCTTTTTCATCCCGACTCTGCTGTTTTATTTCGTCGGTATCGTCACTTACACCGCCGGCCCGCTCCTCGGGCGCACGGCCGATAGTCCACTATTCTTTTTTGTCCTCACCGTCGGATTGCTCTGGCTCGCGACACTTGCGAACCTCTATGGGATGGGCGTCGGCAAGTGGGTCAACAATGCCGGCGGCTTGGGCTCGCTGATCGCCGCATCTATCCTGATCGTTCTCGCCATTATGGTGGTTTCGAAACACGGCATGAGCATGCCGGCCAGCAGTTTCGCCATTCAGCGCATCGATTGGAAAGTGATCTCCTCATTCGGCGTTATCTGCTTCGGCCTAGTCGGCTTGGAGCTCGGCCCCATCATGGGAGATGAGATTCGCGACCCGCGGCGCACGGTGCCCCGGGGTGTGCTCGCCGGAGGCGTCTTATCCGGTTTGCTCTATGTGGGCGCGACGACCGCATTGCTAGTCGCCGTGCCGCAAGAGAGTTTGAAAGTCCTGCAAGGCATGCTGCAAGGCGTTGACGGAATGACGCGCAGACTTGGAATCAGCGGCCTCCTGCTGCCGCTCGCTGCGTTGGTCGGCGTTTCCATCATCGGCTCTACATCCGCGTGGCTCAGCGGCTCCGCTCGCATCCTCTTCGTCTCCGGACTCGACCGCTACTTGCCGCGCATCTTCGGCAAAGTGCATCCGCGGTACGGCACTCCGCACATCGCGCTCATCGGTATGGCGGCCATGTCCACAATCCTGATCGGCATGAGCTTCGTCGGTCAGTCTTCGGTGAAGGAAGCCTACGTAACGCTTCTCGACCTGGCGGTGGTATTGCAGATGTTGTCGTACTTGTACCTTTATGGGTCGCTCGCCGTGGTCGCGTTTCAGCGCCCGTTCACCCCGGGCTTCTATGGCAAGACTCGGATCCGCTTAGCCGCGGTCAGCGGGTTGCTCACCACCATTATTGGAATGGTGGTGGCGTTCGTGCCCTCTCGGCAGGTGGAATCCGTGTGGCTTTTCGAAGTGAAGATGTTCGTCACCTGCCTTGTGTTTCTGGGCCTCGCCGGCGCTCTGTTCGCTTACTATTCCCGGCGGCGCACGCTCGCGGAAGCGTTGTAATAGGGTTATGGCCATAGCCTCTATTAATCCGTTCACCGGCGAGACTCTGCATGAGTTTGAGCCGCACTCGCCTGAACAAGTCGAAGCGAAGGTCGCGCTGGCTGCGAAGACTTTTCAGGAGTTCCGCCGAATCCCGATGGCCAAACGCGCCGAATGGCTTCGGAAAGCCGCGCAGATCCTCGACGACGAAAACGAAAAGTTCGGCCGCATCATGACTCTGGAGATGGGTAAGACGCTCAAGTCAGCCGTTGCCGAAGCTCAGAAGTGCGCGTCCGGGTGCCGCTACTATGCCGACAACGCCGCGCAGCACCTCGCCGATGAAATGATTGCCAGTGGCGCCAGCCGAAGCTTCGCGCGCTACCAACCGTTGGGCACCGTGCTCGCGGTGATGCCGTGGAATTTTCCGTTCTGGCAGGTGTTCCGCTTCGCCGCCCCTGCCTTGATGGCCGGGAATACCGGCCTGTTGAAGCACGCATCCAACGTGCCGCAGTGCGCGCTCGCGATTGAAGATATCCTGCATCGGGCCGGCTTCCCTGAAGGTGCTTTTCAGACGCTGCTGATTGAATCGGGCCGCGTCGGTGGGCTGCTCGACGATGAGCGCGTCGTCGCTGCGACTCTCACCGGCAGCGAGCCTGCGGGCCGCGAAGTCGCCGGCCGCGCCGGATGTCAGATCAAGAAAACGGTCCTCGAACTCGGCGGCAGCGATCCGTTCATCGTCATGCCGAGCGCCGATTTCGAAGCTGCCGTCACCACTGCCGTGAGTGCTCGCACCATCAATAATGGCCAGTCCTGTATTGCCGCCAAGCGATTTTTCGTTGCAGACGGCATTTACGATGCTTTCGAGGGGAGGTTTGTCGAAGGGATGAACAGGCTGCGCTCCGGCGATCCGATGGAAAGCTCAACCGAAATTGGACCACTCGCCACTTCCCGAATCCGCGACGATTTGCATAAGCAGGTCGAACAAGCCGTTGCCGCGGGCGCCAAGATCCTCGCCGGCGGCACCATTCCGCGGGGAGCCGGCAGCTTCTATCCGCCGACCGTGCTAACCGGTGTTCCCCGTACGTTGCCCGTCTTTCATGAAGAATTCTTCGGGCCCGTGGCGATGCTGTTCCGGGTTCGCGATGCCGCTGAAGCGATCGAGTTCGCAAACGATTCGCCCTTCGGATTGGGCTCCAGCGTTTGGACTCGCGACGAAAAAGAGGTTGGCCTTTTCACCGAGGAAATTGAAGCCGGACAAGTGTTCGTCAACGCCCCGGTCGCCTCCGATCCTCGCCTCCCGTTTGGCGGTATCAAACGCTCCGGCTATGGACGCGAACTCAGCATCCAGGGCATCCGCGAGTTCGTGAATTGCAAAACCGTCTACATTAAATAGTTCTATGAAACGCTACGGAATGTTCATTAACGGTGAGCACGTGGGGAGCGAACGCGGCGCATGGCTGCCGGTTATCGATCCGTCTCTGGAAACCACGATCGCCGAGGTTCCCGACGCCAGCGCGGCTGATATAGACGTGGCGGTGCGAGCCGCCCGCGCTGCTTTCGATACCGGTGGATGGCCGCAAACTACGGCTCAGGAACGGGGGCGCCTGCTCTTCAAACTCGCCAATAAAATCCGCGACGAAGCCGCACAGCTTGCTGAAATCGAGTGCCGCAACACAGGTAAGCCGATCGTGGAAGCGGAATTCGACATCCAGGATGCCTCCACGTGCTTCGAGTATTACGGCGGTCTCGCGACCAAGATTCAGGGCCACGTCAATCCGGTTCCGGACAACGCACTCAGCTTGTCTCTGCGTGAGCCCGTCGGAGTTGCGGGCCAGATTATCCCGTGGAATTATCCGCTGCTCATGGCCGCCTGGAAGCTCGCGCCCGCGCTCGCCGCCGGGTGCACCTGTATCCTCAAACCCGCCGAGCAGACGCCGCTCACGATTCTTGAAGTAGCAAGCTGGCTGGGCGAAATCGGATTTCCGCCCGGTGTCGTCAACATCGTGACCGGCCTCGGCGAGCCTGCTGGTTCGTCGCTCGTGGCCCACCCGGGAGTCGACAAGATCGCGTTCACCGGAAGCGCCGCCGTCGGCAAGTTGATCCTGAAGAGCGCCGCCGACACCATCAAACGCGTGACCCTGGAACTCGGCGGTAAATCTCCGAACATCTTCTTCGCCGATGCCGATTTCGAAGCCGCCATCGATGGTGCGCTGTTCGGTATATTCATCAATCAAGGAGAAGTCTGTTCAGCAGGTAGCCGCATCCTGGTAGAGCGATCGATTTACAGCAAGTTTGTCGACGCATTCGCCGAAAAATCAAAGAAGATTTTATTGGGCGCTCCGATGGACCGCAATACAAAAATGGGGCCGCTGGTCAGCAAAGAACAGTACGATCGCGTGCGGGGCTACCAGGAAATTGGCAAAAACGAAGCCAAACTGGTGGCCGGCGGTGGACGTCCGAAGGGATTGGATAAAGGCTATTTTGTGGAACCGACAATCTTCAGCGACGTCGACAACAACGCCCGCATCGCGCGTGAGGAAATCTTCGGTCCTGTAGCTGCCGTCATCCCGTTTGAGAACGAAGCCGATGCGGTGCGCATCGCGAACGATTCGCCTTACGGACTCGCCGCCGCCGTCTGGTCGCGCGATATATTCCGGGCTTTGCGCGTCGTGAAATCCGTCCGCGCCGGTATCGTGTGGGTCAACCACATGCAGCCGACGTACGTCGAAGCGCCATGGGGCGGCTATAAACAATCCGGCTTCGGCCGAGAATTGGGACCCTGGGGCATGGAAGAATATCTGGAAACCAAGCAGGTCCACATCAACTTAAGCGAGCAGCCGATCGGTTGGTACTGATGACTTCAATCAAACTAAACACATCAATTCCGGGACCGCGCTCGAAAGCTTTAGTGGAGCGGTCCGCGAGCGCCGTGGCACGCGGTGTCTCTCAACTGACTCCTATTTTCGTCGAGCGTTCCGAAGGCGCGGTGATCGAGGATGTGGATGGCAATTGCTTTCTCGATCTAGCCGGAGGCATCGGCTGCTTGAACGTGGGACATCGCGAACCCGGCATAGTCAACGCGCTGCACGCTCAGGCCGACCGATTCCTGCACACCTGTTTCATGGTGACGCCTTATGAGAGCTACGTGCGGGTGTGCGAGAAGCTGAACGCGCTGGCTCCCGGAAGCACGCCGAAAAAGACAATTTTGCTGAACAGCGGCGCGGAGGCCGTCGAGAACGCGATCAAGATTGCCCGCGCGTATACTAAACGGCCCGGCGTCATCTGTTTCGAAGACGGTTTCCACGGCCGCACTTTGCTCGCGCTATCTTTAACCAGTAAGACGCAGCCGTATAAGGCTGGCTTTGAGCCTTTCGCGAGTGACATCTATCGTGTTCCGTATGCGTATTGTTATCGCTGTTCTTACTCGCTGACTTACCCCGGTTGCAAGCTGCATTGCGCGCATCATCTTGAAGACACGTTCAAACGCGTGGTTGCGGCGGAGTCCGTGGCTGCCATCATTGTCGAACCCGTGCTTGGCGAAGGTGGGTTCGTGCCGCCCCCGCAAGAATGGCTCGGTGTAATATCCGATATCTGCCGCAAGCATGGACTTTTATTGATTGCCGATGAAGTTCAGAGCGGCTTCGGACGAACCGGCAAGCTCTTCGCCTGCGAACATAGCGGCGTGGAACCGGATCTGATCGTCAGCGCCAAGAGCCTCGGCGGTGGCTTGCCGCTCGCCGCCGTCACGGGTAAGGCTCACATTATGGATAATACAGGCCCCGGATCTCTGGGCGGCACGTTCGGCGGAAATCCGATGGCTTGCGAAGCGGCACTGGCGGTGCTCGACGCGCTCGACAAGAATCAACTCTACGCGCAAGCGATGCGTCTTGGCAGCCAGTTCCGCGATCGCGCGCTTCGCTGGAAGCAAACATTCGGGTGTATCGGTGATGTCCGGGGGATTGGCGCGATGCAGGGCCTCGAACTGGTTCTGGCCGATGGCTCGCCAGATTCTACCACAACGAAACACCTAACTCGTTATTGCTACGAACACGGCGTGATCTTAGTAACCGCTGGAACGTACAGCAACGTGATTCGTATTCTGATGCCGCTCGTGATTACCGAAACACAGATGGATGAAGCTCTTGACGTGATGGAAGCGGGCTTCGAAAGCATCACTGGCGCGATAATTACTAAACCTGAAACCAACGTCCCGGTAGGAATCGTGTGAAGCAAGTCTTCGCGGCGCTCGCGTTCTCCGTGATCCTCGGAAGCTGCACGAAGAGCCCGCCAACACTCGGCCTGCTGGTATGGGAAGGCTATGCCGACCCGTCGTTCATCTCGGGCTTTGAAACCCGGTGCCACTGCCGCGTCAGCGCTTCGTATATGGGTTCGAGTGACGAACTCGTCGCTAAACTCCGCGGCGGAAGTGCTAGCAATTACGACATCATCTCGCCCTCAAGCGATGTTGCCACTATGATTGCTTCTACCGGGCTTGCCGCTCCGCTCGACCTGCAGAAGCTTCCGACCTACAACGAGTTGATGCCCAGCCTGACTTCGCTCGACTTAGTCAAAGGTAGTGGCAAAGTATATGGCGTCCCGTTCCAGTGGGGCCCGAACCCGATGCTCTAGGATACCTCCGTCTTCGCCGCCCCGCCCGATAGCTGGAGCGTCTTATGGGACCCCAAGCTCAAAGGCAAAGTGTCCGTTTGGGACGATCTCTCCACCGTTTACATGGCCGCTCAGGTACTGGGATATGACAAACCTGACCCAGCCGCGCTGTACAATCTATCTGACGACCAGCTCGAAAAGGTCAAAGCCAAGCTGCTCGAGCTGAAGCCGAACATCCGGAAGCTCTGGTCCACTGGGGGCGAGTTGACAAACCTGTTCCAGAACCACGAGGTTCAAATCGCCATGGGCTGGCCGCTGATGACGAACCAGCTTCTACAGCGGCATTTCCCAATCGGCGAGACCATACCGAAGGAGAACACGACGGGCTGGATCGATCATCTGATGATCACCTCCGCCAGCGACAAGAAAGACCTCGCTCTTCAGTTCCTTGAATATGCCATCCAGGCGAAAACGCAGAAGCAGGTGATCGCAGTTACCGGATATCTGCCGGCGAACCCCGCGGTCTCGCAATTTCTCACGGCCGAAGAAAAACAGAAGTTACATCTCGATGATTTGCAAAACTACCAAAAGCGCATCTATTTCTGGCAGAACGTGCCCCGGCGCGACAAGTACAACCAGATTTGGAATGAAGTGAAAGCGGCGTAGTGGGCTGCCTGCTGTCGATTCGCAACGTCAGCAAGAGTTTCGGCAGCACGGTCGTCCTCGATGACATCTCGCTAGACATTGCCGCAGGCGAATTTCTGACCTTCCTCGGTGAAAGCGGTTCCGGTAAGACGACACTGTTACGCATCGTCTCCGGCTTCGAACAGTTGGATGGCGGCGAAGTCTGGATGAACGGTGAACGCATCGATCAACTTCCGCCGAATCGCCGCGGCGTCAATACAGTCTTCCAGCAGTACGCGCTGTTCCCGCATATGTCGGTGTTTGACAATGTCGCTTACGGGCTGCGCGCGCGCAAGGTTCCGGCAACCGAGATCACGTCGCGCGTGGAAGCGTCTCTCGCGCAAGTCAACATGAGGGCATTTTCAAAACGGTTTCCATCACGTTTGAGCGGTGGACAGCAACAGCGCGTGGCGCTCGCCCGCGCTCTGGTGAATCGCCCGAAATTGCTGTTGTTAGACGAACCCTTCTCCGCGCTCGACGCCAATTTGCGGAAGCAGATGCAGTCGGAATTGAAATCGCTGCAGCGCGAGGTAGGCATCGCGTTCGTTTTCGTAACTCATGACCAGCAGGAAGCTCTAGCACTCTCCGACCGCATTGCACTGCTTCGCCACGGAAAGCTGGAACAAGTGGCCAGTCCGCGAACCATCTACAATGTGCCGCGCAGCGCTTACTGCGCGACTTTCATCGGTCACTCAAATTTGCTAAAGGCGCGCGTGACCGACGGCGTAGCGCGATCGGGAGGTCTGGAATGGCCCGCCGATCCCGCCGCCGGCGACGCTGTGTTCTCGCTCCGCCCGGAACATATTCGTATTGTGGCCGATACTGCTCCGGCTAATCCCGACGCCGTTCGATTTCGCGGCACCGTCCTGACTCAGTTTTTCGCGGGTGCTCAGGAACTACTCGAAGTGCAATGCGAGGGCGGCGTAGTGCTGCAAGTTCGCGCGCCGAATAAAGGTGCCATTCTGAAAGAACTCACGCTCGAGTTCCCCGCGTCGAAGGCCGTGCGCTTGGAATCATAAACGCGATGTACTCAAAGGCCTACTCGCGAACCGTTCTCATTCCGCCGCTGGTCTGGGTAGGCTTATTCCTTTTTGTCCCATACTTGATTCTCTTCTTGTATAGCTTCTGGCAGGTTCGTTTCCAAGTCATCGTCCACGATGCCACTTCTGCTAACTACGCCGAGATCCTCCACAATCCGCTTTACTTGAGCGTTCTCTTCCGGTCCGCCGGGATCGCCGCCGCGGTCACCTGCGCGTGCCTGCTACTCGCGTTTCCGCTGGCATACTATGTTTCTTTCCGTCTCCGCACGCGCAAGGAAGCCGTCTACTTACTGGTTATTATCCCGCTGTGGGTTAGCTATTTAGTGCGCGCTTATGCCTGGAAAACTATTCTCGGCAGCGATGGTGTGCTGAACAAGTTACTCGAATTTGCCGGCGTCATCGATCATCCCGCAAACTTCCTTCTCTACAGCCCGTTCGCGGTCATCCTGACTCTGACACACATTTACACTCCGTTCGTCTTTCTGCCGGTTTATGCCTCTATGGAACACATCCCGCGCAATCTTATGGAGGCGGCCTCGGACTTAGGCGCGTCGTCATCACGAGCATTCTGGACCGTCGTGTTTCCGCTCGCTTTACCAGGAGCGCTCGCCGGCATCACTTTCGCCTTCGTACTCAGCTTGGGCGATTTCCTCGCACCCCTGCTCATCGGCGGCCCACGCGGAATCATGATTTCGAATATCGTGGTCAGTCTGTTCGGAGCCGCTTATAACTGGCCTTTGGGTGCAGCTCTATCGTTTGTAATGCTCGTCCTTGTAATAGCGATCATCACACTGACAGAGCGTCTGGAAAAGAGGCTATGAGAACAACGTCACGCCTGCTCTCGATCCACGCCGTCGCCGTCTTCGCGTTCCTCTATCTCCCAATCGTCGCGCTCGCGATCTACTCCTTCAACGGTGAGAGCGTCGGGGGCTTTCCGCCCCATGGATGGACGCTCAACTGGTATCGCGAATTGCTCCGGGATGAAGCGCTCTGGCGTTCCGCCGGCAACAGCGTCATTGTCGCCATGCTCGCAATTGTGATCTCAATCGGCATTGGCTTGCCGGCCGCGCTCACTCTCGATCGAGTGTCGTTCCCGGGAAAAGCGCTGTTCCGACGGCTCGTGCTGCTCCCGTTGATTCTGCCCGGCATCATCACCGGATTGTCGCTGCTGATCTTCCTATCCAGCGTAGGAATAAGACTTAGCCTGCTCACTATCGCACTCGGACACGGCACAGCGCTCATTTCCGTCGCCACCACCGAAATTTTGGCCGGGCTCGGCAAGATGGATCGTGCGCAGGAAGAAGCTTCTCTCGACCTCGGCGCAACTCAGTGGCAGACGCTGTGGCGCATAACTTTACCGAATATCAAGCTCTCGATCATCGCCGCCGTCCTGCTGATTTTCACGCTATCATTCGATGAAATCGCCCTGAGCTTCTTCCTCATCGGCCGCGAGAACACGCTGCCACTCGAAATTTGGGCGCGACTGAGGCGCGGCATCACGCCCGAGATCAACGCCATCTCGACGCTTATCTTCCTGTTCTCGCTGGTGCTGATCGTGGTGTGGCACAAGCTCCGCGCGCGGTCTGCGTCAGCTTCGACGCAATAACTCGCCGACCGCTCGATGCGCCTGATCGATGGCCGCGTCCGTATACGCATAGGCCGCCGCATCGGCATTCGCAATCGCAATGCGCCCGAACGGCTGCCGGGCCACTTCGCAAGGCTGCTGGCCGCCTGCGAGCCAGAACTTATCCCACAGCGAATTGTATTCGTACGCGTAACCATGCGGCCAACGGTTGACCGTGATCGCCGCAATGTCCCGTGCCGGATCGAAGCCGCCCGGGCCCAGGGTGCGCGCCATCTGTTCGCGGATTTTCCGTTCAAAAGTTTCGAACATTGTCCCGAACAGTTCAATGCGGCCTAGCTTATGTTGTTCGCGCGCGGGCAGGCCGGGGTGGCACGGCACTCGCATCAAATGCACCACTATCGGTTCATCGGGTTTGCGAGGGCAACGATACGCTCCGATGCTGACGGGCATGTCGAGCGTCATCGCCGAATGAAATCCGCCCGGCGCATAAACACTGCTGACGCCGAGTTTTTTGAACGCCTGCCAGCTCTTGATCACCACGTTCGTATAGACCAGCGGAACCTTCGCCGCAGAGGCCAGCGCCTGCTTCTGCTTCTCGGGCAAGGCTTCGCAGATGTACGGAATCACGGCGTGCCAGCAAGCCAACACACAGTTCGACGCGCGCACCGTCTGCAACTTCCCGCCGCGAGAGTAAGTCACTTCCACGCGGTCACCGACATTCTGGACACGCACCGCCGTGCTATTCAGGCGAATATGCACCGGCGACTTCGCTTCATCCAGGCGCGCATAATTTGCACGGCTTGTGACTACATCGCTCACCGAATTTCCAGGGATCGCTGCCGGAATCAGCTGGCGAACCAGCAGCCGCGCGATTGACGCATTGCCGTCGGGGAAATGAAAAAAGAAACGCTCCGCTTCTTCATTCGGAATTGCGTCGCGGTTCATCCCGGGGCCGGGCGCCTTATCCAGATTCATTCCCGCAAAGCCCGGATATCCCAGGCCCCACGCGTCCTGCGCGGAGACCGCATCGATGCCGACGCCGAACCATGGATGAGGACGCGCCTGAAGCATAGCGACGACCGACGCATCCACGCCCACAATCTCACGCAAGAAATTCGCATAGCTGATGCGTGCCAGCCGCGCTTTCTTTACGTCTGGAGTAAGCCCTGGCAGATAGTCTGTCTTGTCTTCATTGAGCCGCGCCAGATCGCGTCGCGCGGCTGCGTTCAACGGCGCGTGATCCGCAAAATCTAGCCAGGTCCACCTTTCCGAGGGCACCCCGGTATCGCCGTCGTTCGATTCCGGCGAGCGCACTAGCTTGTCGCTGCCGAACGTTTCCTTGTCGAAAAATACGGAAGGTCTTAGACCGAGCGACGGATAAAGCTTCGGGTCGAGAACTTTCTTCCATGACGAGACATCGATCCCCAACTCTTGAATGAGGCCTTTCGCCACCGTGCTGTAAGGCGCGGGACTTTCGATGGCATAAGTGCCCCCGAACCCGAGTAACATGCGCCCGGTTTGATGAAACTCATTACGCTTCGCGTGCCCGCCGAAGTCGTCGTGATTTTCGATGATGAGGATACGGCTGTTCCGGCCGGCTTGCTTGCGATAAAAATGAGCGGCGGAGAGTCCGCTAATGCCGCCTCCGACGACGATCAGATCGTAATCTTTACCCGTCGACTCCGGGCTGCCGGCATGTGTCCAAAATTCGCGATCGCGAAGCTGATGGGCTACCTCGTAAGCGCCCTCGTGGCTTCCACGCATTCCAGTCAGTGTTGGCGGATAGTAGCCGGCGTCAATCTCGGCGGCGCGCGCCGGATTCCAGAGCGCCGCGCCGATCGCAACGGCTGCGCCATTCAGGAAATCCCGACGCCCGATTTTGCGACGCATGCCAAGCTCACGACCGTCTGAATCCATTCAGCCGAGCTTAGCAGGGATTATCCTGAAATTCCCTTTTATATCAGTGCCAGTGCAGCACAGCGATGCGGCCTTTTGGTCCGACAGCCCAACCGCCCTTACCCGGCACGATGGCGAGCGAGTTGTACGCGGCGGAATCGAATTGACGCCACGTGTTTGCGCCGTCGCTGGAGCTTTCGGAACCCGAAGGTCCGGTCACAATCCATCTCCTGCGCGTCACATCGAAAGCGGCAGCCGAGCGATATCCGGCCGGAGAAGAAAGCGGCACGGACCATTTCGCACCGCGGTTGCGCGTATTAGCAACATTGTTCTTATGGTCCCGCGGGTGAGTGTAATCCCCGCCCACTGCGATCCCATTGACGGCGTCCGAGAAGGCGAGGGAAAAAATTCCGGCTCCGGCTGCGTCGTTACGAATCGGAGTCGCTGCGACGGTCCATGTTATGCCAGCGTCGGCAGAGTGAAACACGCGCGCGCCCCCGATTCCGCCGGTCCCGAACCACGCTTCCCGGTTGCCGTGCAGCACGAGAGAACTATTGCTCGCGGCGAAGGCGCCTTCGCCGGCCAGGGATGCCGGAAGCTTCTGCCGCGCCCATGTAACTCCGCCATCGGTTGTTTTCAGAATCACAAAACTGCCGCCCACCGGATCGCCCAGGATTAACCCGTTGCGCCTATCCCAAAACGCGATGCCGTCGAAAAAACCTTTAGCGTCGGGATTGCGAAGCAGCAGATTCCACGTACGACCGCCATCCATCGTCCGATAGATCGCCGACGTAGCACCTTCGCCGCTGCTCATCACGATCGCGACGCTAGCACTGAATGCCCGAATACCGCGAAAATCCAGCGTCTCAGCTCCAGGGACTTTCAACGCCCTCCAAGTCGCGCCGCAGTCGATCGTTCGAAGAACGGTGCCCTCCGCGCCGCTGGCCCACGCAACACGTGCATTTGCGGCGCTGACACCGCGCAACGAAGCCTTTGTGCCACTGTACTGGACTTGCCATGTTTGCGCGAAAGCGGAGCACATGATGGCCGTCAACAGGAGGAATCGACGGGACGATCTCAACCTACGAAGGCTCCTCAATCGCCATAATTTTCCTAATAGAAGGGTTGGGTATGGTTTGCTTGATTCCGCTTGGCCAGCGGATCCGAATTTCCTTCACGCGATCATCGGTCCCGAGGCCAAAAAACAGGCGGCGGTCCTGCGAGGAGAGGTAACTCGCCGCAGTCGAGACCATCTTGTACTGGGATTTCCCGCTGCCCGAGACTAGTTCGACTTGCGCGCCGATGGCATCGCGATTGCTCTTTTTGCCGCGAAGGTTTAGGCCGATCCAGGGATTCCGGTTGCCGCCATCATTGCGCAAGAGATAGGCGGCGCCACCGCAATTATTGACGACAATATCAAGGTCGCCGTCGTTATCGAGATCGGCAACGGCGGCGCCACGGCTAGCCCAGTTTTGCTGAAACGCAGCTCCGCTCTGGGCCGAGACATCGTAGAATTTGCCACTTTGTTGACGCAACAATAGCGGCGGCTGCATATACTTCAGATGCGGCTGCGTGGCCTCGATGTTGTCCATCACGTGGCTGTTGGCGAAGAAGAGATCGTTTTCGCCGTCATTGTCATAATCGAAAATACGCACGCCCCATCCGGCGAATAGGCGCGTGATCTCGCCCAAGCGGGAGCCATTGGTCTCGTAATTGAAAGTTCCGTCGCGATTATTTCGGAAGTAGGAGTAGGATTCGTTTGATAGCGCGGTGCTGACGATATCGGGATAGCCGTCGCCATCGACATCGGCGGCGTCGGTGCCCATGCCAGCGAAAACTTTGCCGTCGTCGGTGTAGCCGGTGCCCGCCAGCACGGCTGATTCGGTAAAGGTGCCATTGCCGTTGTTCATGAACAGGAACTGCTGGAAGGAATCGTTCGCGACAGTGATATCGATCCAGCCATCGCGATTGAAGTCGGCGAACGCCACGCCCAGGCCTTTGCCCGCGCTGGCTTGGATGTGGCTCGCCTCGCTGACGTCCGTAAAAGTGCCATCGCCATTATTGCGGAACAGGTAATTTGAGATGGGCTTATAGTTATCGGGATGGCAGTAAGAGCGGCCGCCGGATTCGCGCAGGCCGCAATACGTGTTGCCCGCGAAACTCCACTGCACGTACCGGCTGATGAATAGGTCCAGTTTGCCGTCATTGTTGTAGTCAAAAAATCCGGCACTGGTACTCCAGCCTTCGGTATGGATACCGGCCTTCTTAGTAACGTCGGTGAAAGTGCCGTCGCCATTGTTGTGATACAGAATGGAGTCGCCGTAGTTAGTAACCAGCAGATCGGGAAAGCCATCGTTATCGTAATCCGCGACGGCGG
>JBBROU010000011.1:0-61026 GCA_038229055.1 Bryobacterales bacterium
CCACAAAATCAGCGAACCACTTACTACGGCGCCGCCAGTGCGCGTCACCGCATGTCCAAGATCAGTGTCGAGCTATGTCCAGCGTTTTCAGCGTCGGCGGTACGGTCAAAGGGCTAATTGGGACGCGAGTGGTGGCAAACATGAAATGGCGCATGCCCTTCCAGTTTACGACTGCGCCGCAATGCCGCTTATCTGATGGTGACAAGCACGACTGTGGAGTGCCGGTAAGAGCGGCTTGTGGCCTGTACGCTGACGAAGTAGGTTCCGGGAATCCCGGCGCACTGGTTCTGATAGTTCTGATGCGGATTGTAGCCATCCGCGGCGGCATCGATAATGCCGGTGTAGCGTGACACGGCTTACCGGCCCGGGATGCGCTTTGATGAAATTCGTCGCGGCGGTCAACTGTGGCGTCTGGCCGTAGCCGTCCCGCACCTGGTTCCATGGCGTGCGGAGCACGTTAATGAACGTCGTGCTGGTTTCTCCCGAGCAGCCGTAGTTCACATAATTCGGCACGCCGTTAGCCTGCGGATATGAATAGAACTGATCCGCGAAGCCGTGCGTGGTATCGCCGTTCGGCTGGTAGCCGCGCGCCAACGAATCGCCAAGCGATAAGTAATACTGCTTTGGCCCGGCCTTCGATTGCGCGCTGAGAGTATTAATTGCAACTAAGAATAACGGGTCCCGGCAAAAGCAATCAAACCTCGCGGTCTGCGTGGATTGTTGTTATTTGATCCAGACTTTGGCAACAACCGACATTCCCGGACGTAGTTGGCGATCGGCATCCTGGCCCTGTTTGAAGCGCAAGCGCACCGGCAGGCGCTGCACCACCTTCACGTAGTTACCGCTGGAGTTTTCGGCGGGAAGCACGCTGAAGCGGCCTGCCGTTGCGGGAGGCATGCTATCCACATAACCTTCAAAGTCACGATCGAAGGCATCCACATGGATTTTTGCGCTCTGGCCCACGCGCATGCGGCGGAGTTGGTTCTCCTTGAAGTCCGCCGTCACCCAGATATCTTCGAGCGGGACGATGGAGGCCAGTTGCTGGCCGGGTTGGATGCGCTGGCCGACTTCGACCGACTTGCGCCCGATCACTCCCGCAATCGGGGCGAAGATTTTCGTATAGCTCAGGTTTAGGCGCGCTTCTTCAACTGCTGCCTTGCCGCCCAGGGCGCTGGCGCGGCGCAGGTCGACCGTCGCTCGCTGCGCAGCCAACTGCTGCGGCGCGTTCTGGGTCGCCTGATTTAAGCTGCTCCGGGCCTGCGATACAGCGGCCTCACGTTGTTCGATCACCTTCTGCGCGGCCGAGGCCGAGGATCGCGCCGTCTGCAGCACGGCGGCAGCGGCCTTGGCGGCGGCAACCCTCTGATCGTATTCTTCGCGAGAAACTTCATCTTTGCCGACCAATGTCGCAAAACGCTGCGCATCGGCTTGGGCGCGCGCGTTGTTGGCTTCGGCTTCGGCAATCCGGGAAAGCTGCGCCTGATAGTCTTGCTGGGCCGCCGCAAATCCGGCTTCGGCGCTCGCGATACCGGCGCGCGATGTTGAAATTTCCGTGCCGCTGGTAGTGGCCGTAATCGACAAGGAAGGCATATCGGCGCGAATCTGCGCTTGCTCCTGCAGCAGATTGGCTTGCGCGCGCTCCAGGGCGATTTGGTAATCCGCGGTGTCCAATTCGACCAGCAGATCGCCTTGCTTCACCGTTTGATTTTCGGTGAAGTGCACAGCGGTCACGGTGCCGGAGACGCGGGTGCTGATCGAATTCACATGGCCGTCAACTTGGGCGTCGTCGGTAGTCTCATAGGTCTGCGAGTACCGCCACCACAGGAAACCTCCGATCGCCAGAGCCGCAACCATCAACAGGACGGCAGCGGCCTTGATCGGGTGCTCGCGAAGGAAGCCTCGGACCGGCGGCGCGGCTTGGACGGTTTCTTCAGTGGCGTTCATTGTTTAACCCTTCTTAAATATTCTTTAATGGACTGTTCGGCGTCGCCGCGCGAACGGGCGAGCATCACTTTGGCCGCGTTGAAGGCATACAACGCGCCAATCTGGTTTTCATTGGCGAGCGCGAGCGATTGCTGCGCCAGCACGACTTCCAGGTTGTTAGTAACGCCCGCGGCAAAACGGTCCCGCGCCTGCTGAAGCTGCTGCTGCGCCAAGTCGATGTTGCTGGCGGCAACTTCCACTTGACGCGACGCGGAACGGAGATCGGTGAAGGCGATGCGGACTTCATTGTCGATTCTGCCGCGAATATCGGCGAACTCAGCGCGGCGCCGGCGCAGGACCGCGTCGGCTTCCTCAATGTCGGCTTGCACGCGGCCGCCTTGGAAGATCGGAATATCGACTCCCGCGGACACCGCGAAGGTGCCATGCGTATGGTTAAGCGTCTGGCCGATAACGCCGTAATTGGCATCAACCGTGGCCGATGGATAGCGCCCGGCGCGCGCCGCCGACTTCGAAAGTTCCGCCGCGCGGACCAAGGCTTCGGCTTCCTTGTAATCCAGGCGCTGAACGTACGCTTTCTGGAGGACCGATTCCATCGTGAGGTCGGCAGTCAGCGGCGTGTAAGGTGCCGTGTCGACGATTCGCAACTGCTGGCCCAGAGGCAGCCCGATGGCGCGCGCCAGGCTGAGTTTCTGCTTTTCGAATTCGCCTTCATAGTAAATGACCCGCTGCTGCTCGGTCTGCCATTCCACTTGCGCGCGAAGCACGTCGATCCCTGGCACCGTACCCGCGTTCTTGCGATCGACCACCTGACGGTAGACGGTTTCCGCCGTAGCCACTTGAGTACGCTGGGTTTCGAGCCGCGCGGACCCGGTAATAGCTTGCAGATAGAGGCCCGTGACTATGAGACTGACCTGTTCGCGCACGTCGCGGCCCGCGAATTCGGCAGCACTGAGTTCCTCTTTGGATGCCCGGTAGTTGCGCAGATTGCGAAAGTTGAATAACGATTGCGACAGATACCCTCGGGCATCGTAGACCCAGAAGGGACCGACGACCTTGGGCACGCCCGGAAAGCCCGAGAATCCAAACGCGGCGAGATTGACCTGCTGCTCGATAACCGACGGACGCACGTTAATCGTGGGCAGCAGCCGGCTCAAGGCGCGCAGGCGCTCGGCGCGGCTGGTGCGAACATTCTCATCGCCTTCGGAGAGCGCCAGATTGTATTTCAAGCCGCGCGCAAGGGCGTCGTCCAGAGTGAGATCGAGCAGATCGCCCGTTGCGGTCCCGGTCGGAATACTGCCGAGCAGCCGGTTCGGGGGAGCGCCGATCGCAACGGAATTTTGGCGCTGTGTGGCCTCCCGAATAGCTGGAGCTCCGGCCGAAGCCGTGGTCGGGGGACCCTGAGCGCGCACCGCGCCCGCGGCCATAACGGTTAGAGCAAAGACGAAAGTGTTTAAAGTACGCATATTTTTTCGTTCATCGCCTGCAGGTGAATTAGTGGCCTATTTCAGCTTTGGCGCCCTTGGCAGGCCGTTTCATGATCAGAATCAAAGGAATCATCGCCAGGAAAATTATGGCGAGCAGCAGGAACAATTGGATAAAGGCCGACATGGATGCCTGGCGCTGAACCATCCCGAAGACGGAGGCAATGGCCGATCGGTTCGCAGCCTCGGGTCCGCCGGCGCTCGCCGAGGAGCGCAGCCCTTGCAGAAGATTCGCCGCGGCCGGATCGTAAGGCGTGACGTGTGAACCCAACTGGTTAACGTACTTTTGCGCGAAGCGGGCATCGAGCGTCGTCACCATCGCAATCCCGATGCTGCCGCCGATATTGCGCATCAAGTTGAACAGGCTGGTGGCGTTGCCCATGGCCTGCTGCGAAACCTGGCTCATGGTGATCGTGGTAAGCGGGACGAAAAGCATGGCCAGCGCGAAGCCCTGGATAAACTGCGGAAAGAAAAGATCCCAATAACCGGTATCGAGGCTGAGCCGCGAGAATTTAAAAAGCGTGAAAGCGCCGAGCGCCAGTCCGGCTGCCAGCACCTTGCGCGCGTCGAACTTCGAGAGAAGACTTCCGATCAGCGGCATGCCGATCATAGACCCCATGCCCCGCGGGGCCAGTGCGATTCCAGCTTGCAGCGATGGATAGCCGAGCACGGTTTGCAGCCATAACGGCAACAGCACCAGACTCCCATAAAGCACAAAACCGACGATGGTCATCAGGAATACGCCGGCGCTGAAAGTTCTGTCTTTGAATGCGCGCAGGTTCACCACGGGCTTGCGTGTCAGGAATTCACGGGCGAGGAAACCGATCAGCGCGATCACCGTGACCGCGGCAAACGCGCGGATGAACGAAGACTGCATCCAATCCTCTTGCTGGCCTTTGTCGAGGACGACTTGCAAGCCTCCCACCCACAAGGCGAGCATGCCGATGCCCCAGTAATCGACCCCGCCCTTTTCCCGCTTGAGATAGGGCGGATCGAAGATGAACAGCTTGGTCATGATCAGACAAGCGATGCCGACCGGAATATTGATGTAGAAGACCCATCGCCAACTGTAATTGTCGGTGAGCCAGCCGCCCAGGACGGGTCCCATGACCGGCGCCACAACGATGCCGAGCCCCCAAAACCCCATCGCTTTGCCGCGCTGATCCGGCGGGAAGGCCTCCAGCAGAACCGCTTGCGAAAGCGGCTGAAGGCATCCGCCCGAAGCGCCTTGGAGCACGCGGAAGATAACCAGCAGAGGAAGATTCGGCGCCAGGCCGCAGAGAAAAGAGGATGCGGTGAAGCCGACTACCGAGGTCATCAGCAGATTCTTCCGCCCGAACCGCGCCGAGAGCCAGCCGGTGATCGGAAGAATGATCGCGTTGGCGACCAGGTAAGAGGTGAGCACCCACGTGGCTTCTTCGACCGAAGCCGACATGCTGCCGGCAATGTGGGGCAGGGAAACGTTGACTACCGTGGTGTCGAGCACTTCCATGAAAGTGCCGAACATAACCGAGATCGCAATGATCCAGGGGTTCACCTGCGGGATTGTTCTGTTCTCGGCAGACACTAGGCGGGCACGCCTCCCAATCCATTCCAGAGCAGATCCAGGACCAGGTGAATGTCTTCGTCCGCACCGGCTTCAGACCAGCCGAGAAGGCGCTTTTCAAGCAGGCCGCGGGCGGCGTCGGTAATGAACAATGCGGCGCCGCGCGCCGGCACGGGGCGAATTTCCCCGGTGGCGATACCTTTACTAATGACCTCTGTAAGCAGGTCCGCTTGGCGAACTCGCATTTTACGGAATTGTTTTTGCATGGCGTCCGGTTGAGTCACTGCCTTGCCGAATTCGCTTACATAGATGCGGCAGAAGTCGCGATGACTCTCGACATAATCGACACGGACGCGGATATACAGCTCAATCTTTTCCCGGCAGGACGAAATCGCCTCGAAACGGCGCACCGTGTCGGCATGAAGCTTGTTGAACTCGTGCATGATGGCCGAAAGATAGATCTCGGCTTTGGAGGCGAAATAGAGGTAAATGGTGCCTTTTCCGATTCCCGCCTCGGCGGCGATGGCATCCACCGAAGTGCCTTCGTAGCCGGAGCGCGCGAAAGCTTTCGCGGCCGCTTCAAAAATCATTTTGCGGCGAAATTCAACCACCACGTCCTTCTTTGTTCTTGGCGTGGGTTTGGACCGGGGGCGCATCTGACTCTTCAGTCAGTTTAGCGGACCGGCCGGTCATATCGATGTGCGTTTTGGCACGCAAAAAAAGAAAATGCCCTAAAGTTATTCCGGGATCCTACCGATCAATACCCAATGCGACGTGGGCTGCTCAACCAACTCATTTTGAATGTGGTTTTTTTCGCGCTGCCGAATATGCCCTTGGCGGCGCCGGAGCCGCAACGCAATCTACTTGCCGGTCAGGACCGGCAGATTCATCGGGCCGGGCCGGGGCTGCTCGCGCAATCCCGCGCCGTCCAGCGACCCAATTCGGACTGAGCGCATCTGGTTGGGCCCGGGCCAGCCCTCAATGTGCACAGGTAAATAATTGTCCGACAACGCCGCACCTGGCTGCTCCAGCGTCACTACGCTCAAGGTCCGGTTCAGCATGCTGACTCGAAACTCGCGATTCTTAGCTTCGGCAAGCTCGCGCAGTACGCGATTGCGCCCGCGGCGCGTCTGCATCGGTACAGCGCCAGGCATCGAGGCTGCCGGAGTGCCAGGCCGCTCCGAGTACGTGAATACGTGCAGATACGTAAAAGGCAGACTGGCGATGAAGGCGCGCGATTCTTCGAATTTGGCTTCAGTTTCGCCCGGGAACCCGGTCATCACATCGGCCCCAATGGCCGCATCGGGCATCGCGGCACGTGCCTTCAGAATGCGGTCGGCATAGTGGCGCGGACGGTACTTGCGGTGCATACGGCGGAGCACCTCGTCCGACCCGGATTGCAAGGGAGCATGCACGTGACGCGCGATACGCGGCGATTCCGCCATCAACCCGAGCAGATCGTCGCTGAAATCCATCGGCTCGACCGAGCTCAGACGAAGACGCTGAACTCCGGTTTCGGCCAGCAGTCGCCGCAGCAGGTCGGCCAAACGTAATGAACTGCCCGTCTCACGGCCCCAGCGCCCCAGATTGATGCCCGTCAGAACAATTTCAGGATATCGATCGCTCAGGCGTTGAACTTGTTCCACGATCTGGTCCGCCGGAGTGAACCGGTTACGCCCGCGGACCGAAGGAATGATGCAGAACGAGCAGCGATTGTGGCATCCGTCCTGGATTTTCAGATTTGGCCGCGCACGGTTCGGAAGCGGGCCCACGGCAGTCAGGTAATCGTTCGTGGTGAAGATATCGCCGACGTGCAAGTGCGAGTGATAGGGCGCTCCCGTGACGATTTCAGGAATCTGGCTTTTGTGAGAATTTCCGACCACCCATTCGACACCAGGAAGCTCGGCCAACTCGGCGGGCGCGCGCTGTGCGTAACATCCGGTGACCAGTATCCGGGCATTTGGATTATCGCGATGCAGACGGCGGACAGCTAGCCGCGCATCGGAATCGGCCGCGGAAGTCACCGTGCACGTATTAAGAATTACAAGATCCGCGCTGGATGGCTCTGAAGCCGTGAGACCAATTCCCGAAAGAAGGGATTCTAATGCCGCGCCATCGGCCTGTGTAGCGCGGCATCCGAAGTTTTGAATATAAAACCGAGATGGTGCAATCATTCGGCACCTCTCGGGATACCCGGCTACTCGCCCTCGCCGTGCTCAGTGACATCGACGATGGTAAGCCGATCCAGGTAATCGAACGCCTGCGGTGAAAAGAACTCGAGGTCATCGTCCGGGGCGCCTGGACCGCGCGTTAGCTTCTCTTCTTTACGTTGTTCGCGCTTCGCGGCTTTATCTTTCTGACGATCTTGGCGAGCGAGTTCTTTTTGTCGCTTTTTAAACGTGGTACTTGATCGACCGGCCATGATATGCCCCCTGTTCAGTTCCGGGCGGCCTCGGGCCACCCGGTCGCTAATTTATAGACGCGCCGCCCCCGGCGCAAGGTTCTTAACTGTTTACCAGCGCGGCTCCCGGCGTTGCCTTCCAAAACCGCCGCCACCTTCACGGTTCCCGCCGCCGCCTTTATTCCCACCGCCGCCGCGTTCACCGCCATACCCGCCACCGCCACCGGCTCCACCCCCGAAACCTCTGCCGCCGCCTTCGGTTTTCGGGCGCGCTTCATTGATATTTAGCGCCCGGCCCCCAAGATTGGTGCCGTTCAGTGCCGTGATCGCCCGGTCGGCCTCGCCCTCATCCGCCATTTCCACAAACGCGAATCCGCGTGAGCGTCCCGTATCCCGATCGGTTTTTATGCTCACCCGGTCCACGGTGCCGTACGTTTCGAAAAGCGCCCTGATTGCATCCTCTGTAGCCCCGAAATCCAGATTCCCCACAAAAATGTTCTTCACAAAATCTCCTTAAATCGATTTGAAAGCTGGCTGCACGGGGCAGAAGGGAGAGGGGCGACAGGGTCGCTCGAAACGTCAGCCGGGGTTAGCGGGACAATCAAATCCATGTTAACTATATCAGTCGCAAACGCATGGCCGCAAGCGATTCACGCGCCATCCGCCGCTAAATTATTGAAACAGCGGGAAGAATCTCACTGGCCGCGCGCTCGAACACAGTTGTGAGCATCAGCTCTGTCAGGCGGCCGGTGGACGTGTTCTGCTGGCTTGGATGGTAGGACGCGATCAATATCGGATGTTCCGGACGCGTTCGGTAAGCGACATTGTGGCCAAACCGGAACGGTCCGCGCGAGCCGATCTCACCCCGCTCCCGCAGCACGGTCAGGTAGGCGTCAAAAGCGATCTTGCCAAGCGCAACTACAGCTTTTACACCGATCAGTAACTCCAGTTCGCGGTGCAGGAACGGGCGGCACTTCACCATTTCTTCGCGCGCGGGCCGGTTGTCCGGTGGCGCGCAGTGCGCCACCGCCGAGATCCAGGCGCCGCGCAGTTCCAGCCCGTCATTCCGGTCGCGACTGCACGGTTGCGAAGCGAAACCGGTCTGATGCAGGACCTTGTACAGGAGGTCGCCGGAACGGTCTCCCGTGAATACACGTCCAGTACGGTTAGCACCATGGGCCGCGGGAGCCAATCCCAATATCAGCAGTTCCGCCGCGGGATCTCCAAACGACGGCACTGGTCGTCCCCAATATTCCCAGTCGAGAAATGCCCGCCGCTTAGCCGCCGCAATCTCAGTGCAGTGCCGCCGCAGGCGCGGGCATCGCTCACAGGCAATGATCTCCGCTTGCAAGACTGCCAACCCGGATCGGATATTATGCAACGATGACTCAACCATTTCGATTGGACGGACGCAGAGCTCTGGTTACCGGAGGAGCGAGCGGCATCGGGGAAGCCACTTGCCGGGTGCTGGGCGCGGCCGGCGCTTCCGTGATTATTGCAGACATGAACCGGCACAACGCCGACCGCTTGTCAGCCGAGCTCCCGGGTTCCAGCGTGCTGGTGGTTGACATCACCGACGAGGCACAGGTGAAAAGCTCGGTTGCCACGCTGGACCGCCTGGATATCCTGATCAATAACGCTGGAATCGGCCTCGTGGGCGACGTGGAAACTACCGAACTTCCGGATTTCCAGAGGGTCTTTCGGGTAAACGTCGAAGGGCTCTTCCTGATCACGAAGTATTGCATGCCGCTATTGCTGGCGGCGTCCGGCAGTATCGTCAACATCGGTTCGGTGGCAGGGTTGGTCGGCGTTAAGAAACGGTTCGCTTATTGCGCAACCAAGGGTGCCGTAGTGGCGATGACACGCCAGCTTGCAGTGGATTATCCCACCCAGATCCGGGTGAACTGCATCTGCCCCGGAACCGTAGATACACCCTTTGTGGAGGGGTACTTGCAGAAGTATCACGCGCATGAGATTGAAAAGATGCGCGCGGAGCTGAGTCAACGACAGCCGGTTGGGCGGCTGGGAAAACCCGAAGAAATCGCCAGTCTGGCCCTGTTTCTTTGCGCCTCGGAATCGCAGTTTGTGAACGGCGCGGTAATTCCAATCGACGGAGGGTGGACGGCCGCTTAGATCGCCGCGAATTCTGTAAATATTCAGTGCGAATAAAATGAGAACAGTATTGACGCCATCAACTACCTTCATTCAAACTGAATATTCCGGTCGCTCCTCCGGGGTTCACAAGCATCGCTCTGGCGTTCGTCAAAAAGCTGCGCGAACTATGAAAATTTCAAGTAACTCCTCTTCGCTCTCGATTCTGTTTCAGTTAATTCTGGTGCTGGTGCTTTTTTCGGGCGATTGCCTGGCGGCGAAGGCGCACCGCAAACACTCGGCCAGCGCGGGTGCGCGTCGTTCGCATGCGGGATCCAGGCACGCAGCCGTTTCGCGACGGGTGGCGGCGAGGGGGGGACGCGGGCGCCATGGCCGCGTGCGAAGCGCGCACGTAGCGCGCTCCGGTTGGAGTCCTTGGGACGAGCCTACATATAAAGACTCGACGGCGGGAGATAACGTCGACGGAGAGGATCTCGATATCCGGCGGGCCGCGGTGGAAGCTCTAGGCCAGTTCAACGGTTCAGTAGTTGTTGTCGACTCGAACAGCGGCCGCATTTTGACCATGGTGAATCAGAAGCTTGCCCTGGGCGGGGGTTTTCAACCGTGCTCCACCATCAAGGTCTCGGTCGCGCTCGCTGCTTTGCGGGAACACTTGGTGGAGCGCCACAGTTTGATTCATCTGTACGGCCGGACGCACATGGATTTAACCAATGCGCTGGCGCATTCGAACAACTTCTATTTCGCCAATTTGGGTTTGAAATTGGGTTATGAGCGCGTCAATTATTATGCGCATCTATTCGGTTATGGAGAGAAAGCCGGGTTGTCGATTCCGGGCGAACAGGCGGGGCATTTCCCCGCGGCGCCGCCCAAGAATGGCGGCGTTGGGATGCTGACCAGCTTTGGCGAGGAGATCGAGCAGACCCCGCTACAGCTGGCCGGCATCATGACCGCGATCGCCAACGGCGGAACTCTCTATTACCTGCAGTATCCGCGCACGCCGCTGGAATTGGCTTCTTTTAGTCCGCAGGTGAAACGCCATCTCGACATCAAGCCCTTGATCGATGAAATTAAACCCGGAATGCAGGGTGCAGTGGAGTTCGGAACCGCGCGCCGTGCCAAGCAGGACGACACCATCATGGGCAAGACCGGAACATGCAGCGAGGGGCGCACCCATCTAGGCTGGTTCGGTTCCTTCAACGATACCGGGAAGAATAAACTTGTCGTTGTGGTGCTTCTTACGGGCGGCCGGCCTTCGATCGGACCGATGGCGGCCGGCGTGGCTGGCGACGTTTACCGCCGTCTAGCCCAGAAGAACTACTTCGGGACGAACCACTCGCTGACTCCGGCATCGCTGATCTCCGCGCAAATGTAGGTTCGCGCGGTAGACTACGGATCATGCGCGCTCTGCTGCTCCTTATCGCTCTAACGGCCTCCGCATTTGCCGCGGACATTTCCGGCAAATGGGATTTTTCCGTGAGTACTCCTGCCGGAAATGGCAACCCCACCTTTGTGTTCAAGCAGGACGGCGAAAAGCTCTCTGGGACCTACCACGGCTTCTTCGGGAGTGCTCAGCTAAAAGGCACCGTGAAGGGCGATGACGTGGAATACGCGTTCTCGACTAGCAACGGGACGGTGACCTACAAGGGCAAGGTTTCCGGAAATAGCATGAAGGGCACGGTAAAGCTCGAAGATTTAGGTGATGGCACCTTTAGCGGCGCCAAGAAGTAGCCAAGCAGTCCAACTCCGCTGAGTTCCACGACTCCCCGCAAGTAACACACACACACCGTCCAATTGGGCGACAGCTTCCCAAAGTCACGCCTTCCACACCTCGAAACTGGCATGCTTTCCGGCGTGCGGGATCTCCGGCGCACGCCAATAAACCCGCGCGTCGATATCTAATAAATAAGTTAATAAATCTCGTTACTGTCTATTATTTAACCAGATTTAAATTATAAAAGAAAATTAATTCCGCTATGATTGGGAAATGTTTTGGAATAAGTTCGTTAAAACAATTGAAATCTCGTTATTTATTTCAATTTTGGGCGCGCAAATTCCGCCTCCCGTGCCGTCTCAATATCAGGACCTATACACCCAGCTTTCGGGGCAAATCAGCAGTTTCAACACAACCATCAGTGCGGGTTGGAACGGGCAACCGTATCCCGTATTGAATGCGGCGCAGCTTCGGTCCGCCGCTTGCGAGCAAGGTTCGCAGCTTTTCGCGCCTGGATACTACAACGGAGTCTTGAACGAGATGCAGTCGCTTCAAGCCCTGGGCGTGAACACGATGACGGTGCATGTCGATTTTCCCACGCTCGATCCGGCCTTTTATTCCAACCCGGCAGATTATCAAAACTATTTGAATTTCTACATTCAATTGAGCAAAGATATCCACGCAAGCGGCCTGAAATTACTGATCGAAAATGCTGTGGCATTTCCTCAGCCGGGCATCTCCACCTTGGATCCATCGGCGTTCCTCGGCACGCTGTCGTGGGCTCAGTACGAGCAGGGGCGCGCGCAACAGGCAGCCGTAATCGCCAGCCAGGTCCACCCCGATTACCTTTCCGTGATCACCGAGCCGGAGACCGAAGCCAACGCCGCCTCTCAGCCCTCGGCGAATACCGCCGGCGGCAGTGTCGAAATGCTGAACCAAATCCTGGCTGCCATCCAGACGACCGGGGTGACTGGTGTGAGCGTCGGCGCCGGCTGCGGCACGTGGCAGGCAAACTTTCAGGACTTCGCAAACGGGTTCGCGGGAACGGCGGTGCAGTTCCTCGACATGCACATCTACCCGATCAACAACAGCTACCTGCAGAACGCGATCACCATCGCGCAAATCGCGCAGGCGGCCGGGAAACAGGTCGGTATGAGCGAGGCATGGCTCTATAAGATTCGCGACAGCGAATTGGGCGTGCTCTCGTCATCGACCGTATATGGCCGCGATCCGTTCGGTTTTTGGGCGCCGCTCGACCAGAGCTTCCTTCAGACGCTGAGTAACCTCGGGCAGTATATGAAGTTCACGTTTGTTTCCGCGTTCTGGAGCAGCTATTTCCACGTTTACCTGGATTACGCCACATACGGTTCCATGTCCGCGTCCCAGGTGCTGTCCACCGCGGGTGAACAAGCCGGGAGCGCGATCAATACGGCACAATACACCCCGACTGCAACTGCCTTTGAGAAGATGCACGTCAGTCCAGTGGATACCATCCCTCCGTCGGCTCCCACCGGCTTGGGATTTACCGCGACGACCTCGCAAATCAACGTTACATGGCTGGCGTCCACTGATAACGTCGGGGTAGCGGGCTACGCCGTGTTCCGCAATGGCACCCTGATGGAGAACATCAACGGGCTGTACCACCAGGACTTCAACCTTCCCGCGAACACGTCCTACACCTATGTAATCAAGGCATTCGATGCGCTCGGGAACTTGTCGCCCGGCACGACGTTGATCGCTTCAACCCGCAGCAATCCAGACACGCAGGCGCCCTCGGTTCCGACGGGGCTCACCGCCACGGCCGCCACTTCCAGCCAGGTGAATCTGTCCTGGACAGCATCCACGGATAACGTCGGAGTGCTTGGATATAAAATCTATCGGGGTGCTTCGGCCTCCACGGTCTCGATCTACTCGAATTCATCCGCCAACTCTTCCGCCGACCCGAATTGCAGCCCGACCGCGACCTATTACTATGCGGTCGCCGCTTACGATGCCGCCGGCAACACGTCCGCCCTGTCTCCGGTGGTGGCCGGCCGCAGCCTCCCCGATACCGTGCCGCCTTCCGTTCCAACAGGTCTGAAAGCGGCTTCGGTCAGCAGCAGCAACGTCACGCTCTCTTGGAACGCTTCGACCGACAACATTGCCGTCTCCGGATATCGGATTTACCGGGGCAGCACGGCGGGCAACATGCAGTTGATGGCGGTAGTGCCGCCCACCAGTTACTCCGACACTCGCGTGAGCACCAAGAGAAGCTATTACTACGCGGTGGCCGCGCAAGATTCGTCGACCAACGTGTCGGCACAGACTGCGCCCATCCTAATCACTACACCTTAGTACGTTTGTTCTCGGACTGGCGGAAATCTCCCGCCGCCAGTCCGATTGCCCGCGCTGTTTCGATTCTTTTCTGCCGATTGTTTGAGCATGACGGAAAAGTTTCTCCTTGCTTCCTTGCTGATCTCGTCCATAGCTGCGCAGACGCCTCCCCCGGTTCCGCCCGCTTACCAGGATCTATACACTCAACTGACCGGCCACATCGGAGCTTTTGACGCGACGGTCAAGGCGGCATGGAATGGACAGCCCTTTCCCGTTCAGAATTCGGCCCAACTTCGGTCCGCGGCTTGTGAGCAAGGCTCTCAGCTCCTCGCGCCGAATTACTACGGCGGCGTGCTCGCCGAAATGCAATCGCTGCAGGCGCTCGGGATCAAAACCATGACTGTGCATATCGATTTCCCGACGCTCTACGCCCCTTACTACCGCAACCGTGCCGATTATCAGAACATGTTGAATTTCTACATTCAACTGAGTAACGAAATTCGCGCTCGCGGGCTGAGGTTGATCGTCGAAAATTCGATCGTCTTCCCTCAGCCGGGGCTCACCGCCATGGATGCGTCCGCCTTTTACCGCACGCTCTCCTGGCCGCAGTACGAGCAGGCGCGCGCTCAGCAGGCAGCCACCATCGCGCAGCAGATCCATCCCGACTACCTGACTGTGATTTCTGAGCCGGATACCGAAGCCAACGCTACTCTGCAAACCTCTGTGAATACGGCGAGCGGCAGCACCGACATGGTGAATCAAATAATGGCGGCGATTCAGATTGCGCACGTGACCGATGTGAAGGTCGGCGCCGGCTCTGGAACGTGGCAGGCTAATTTCCAGGATTTTGCTAACGGGTACGCTTCCACCGCGGTGCAGTATCTCGACATGCACATTTATCCCGCGAACCGCTCTTTTCTAAATAATGCGATTACGATCGCGCAGATCGCGCAGGCGGCAGGCAAGCAGGTTGGAGTGTCGGAGGCTTGGCTTTACAAGGAACGCGATAGCGAACTCGGCGTGCTCACGTCCGACGTTTTGTTCAGCCGTGACGTGTTTAGTTTTTGGCAGCCACTCGACCAGATGTTTCTTCAGTCACTCGTGAATTTTGCTCAGTACAAGCAACTGGCGTTCATCTCCCCGTTTTGGAGCAGTTACTTCCATACATATCTGGATTACGATACGCATGCTACTTTGACACCATCGCAGTTGCTCACGCAGGCCGGCGAGGCAGCCGCGACCGCTATCAATACGGCTCAGTTCACCTCTACCGCCGCCAGCTACGAAAACATGTTCGTAAAGCCGGTCGACACCATTCCGCCTTCAGCACCCCAAGGGCTGGCTTTCACAGCTTCTACCTCGCAGATTAACGTTACGTGGGGTGCCGCCGCCGACAACGTGGGCGTCGCCGGATATAACATCTACCGCAATGGAACGCTGGCCGGCACCACGGGCGGCCTGTTCTACCAGGACTTCAACATGCCGGCGAATACCACCTTCACCTATGCGGTTTCGGCCTTCGATGCCCTAAAGAACACGTCGACGCGCACACTGTTGACTGCCGCGACGCGCGCCAATCCGGACACCCAGCCTCCCTCAATGCCCACCGGACTCACCATTAAGCCTGTAACATCGAGCCAGGTGAATCTGACGTGGTCGCCCTCGACAGACAACGTCGGCGTGATGGCATACAAAATCTATCGCGGCGCATCGCCGGCCTCTTTACCCATCTACGCGAGTTCAACCACGAACGTTTATTCCGATCTGAACTGCAGTCCGACGGCAACTTACTATTACGCCCTGCAGTCGATCGACGCCGCTGGGAACGTGTCGGCGATTTCGCCCGCGGTGTCCGGCCGGAGCCTACCGGATACGATTGCCCCTAGCATTCCCGCCACCTTATCCGCCTCGTCAGTGACCTCCACGAATGTGACGTTGTCCTGGAAACCGTCAACCGATAACGTCGGAGTCGCCGGATACCAGATTTATCGCGGCGATACTGCTGGAACCCTCCGGTTGATCGCGGGGGTGCCCACAATTTCGTACGCGGATGCGCGCGTCACCAGCCGGAAGAGTTATTACTATGCAGTAGCCGCACAGGACACTTCGAAAAACGCCTCGGCGCAAACTGCGCCCCTGCTGGTGACGACGCCGTAATTCCAAGCTCAGTTAGTGCTGAACGTGGCCGGCGATAATCCCGAGATCGGTTAGCCCGTTCAGCACAAATTGCACCGCGATTGCCACCAGCAGCAGACCCATAAGCCGCATCAGGATGTGAATTCCGGTTTGCCCAAGATACCTGCCCACGCGGTCTGCCGCCGCCAGAATCAAAAATGCGGCAACCGCTGTGACGGCGATCGCGATGAAGACTGGTACCGCTTGTTCCCATCGCGGCGATTGGCCCATGAGGACCATCACGCTCGATATCGCCCCTGGCCCTGCCAGCATGGGAATGCCGAGGGGAATGATCCCGACATCATCCTTACCGGCTCCTTCTTCCATTTCGCCGGGTGTCTCTTTCGTGTGCGAATGCTTGGCCTGCAGCATGTCTAGACCGATTAACAGCAGAATCAGGCCGCCCGCGATCTTGAACGCCGGAAGCGTGATTCCGAAGAATTTGAAGATCAGGCTTCCCGCCACCGCGAATGCCGTTAGCACCACGAAACATGTGATAGAAGCCCGTAAGGCCATGTGGCGGCGGCGACGCGTATCGGCGTGCGCCGTCATCACCAGAAAAGCTGGGATAGCGGCAAACGGGTCCACCAGAAAGAACACTGAGCTGAAGGCTACCAGCGAGAAGGGAAGTAGCGATGCGATTTCGAAGTTCATGCCCGCGGCCCTTCCACTTCTCCCAGCCGATGCAGCTTCATCATATTCGTCGAGCCTTTGCGGCCCACTGGCTGCCCGGCCACAAACACCACAACATCGCCGAACTTCAGCAGATTCCGCTCCAGCAGAATTCGATCCATCTGGGCCAGCATCTCATCGGTGGAATCCACCTCGGGCGCGAGCACCGGCACCACGCCGTAGCAGACCGTCAGGCCGCGGGCGACGCTCTCATTCGGGGTGATCGCCAGGATAGAAACCGGCGGCCGATAGCGGGCAATCAGACGCGCGCTGGCGCCGCTATTCGTGAACACCACAATCGCGGCCGCACACGAGGCGCGCGCTGCGTGGTAGGCCGAATCGGCCAGGATCTCCGCGGTGAATTTCGGCTGGTCTTTCAGATCCCGAAAACCCCGCGCGCCGATGGAGCGCTCCGCCTCCGATGCGATTTTAGCCATATAGGAGACCGCCGCGACCGGGTAAGCCCCGATCGATGTCTCGGCCGAGAGCATCACCGCGTCGGTGCCGTCGTAAATTGCGTTGGCCACGTCGCTGACTTCGGCCCGGGTCGGAGTGGCGCGCTCAATCATCGATTCGAGCATCTGCGTCGCCGTGATCACGAACTTCGATTTGCGGCGTGCGCGACGGATGATCGACTTCTGAATCGGCGGCACGCGCTCGAGCGCCATCTCCACTCCCAAATCCCCGCGCGCCACCATCACGCCGTCCGACGCATCCAGAATGCTGTCGATATTGTCCCAAGCCTGAGGCTTTTCGATCTTGGCGATGATCGGCAACGGCAGCGGACGATCCCCAATGCGCGCGCGCAACTCGGCCACATCGTCGGCGCTGCGCACAAACGAGAGAGCGATCATATCGACGCCCGCGTCTAGACCGAAACGCAAATCGTCAAGGTCTTTCGGCATCAGAGAGGGCGCGCTCACCACCACACCCGGAAGATTGATTCCCTTGTTGTCGTCGATCGGCCCGCCGGTGATCACGTCGAAGTGCACCTCCTCGCCGTCGACTGAAAGTGCTCGCAATTCCACGCTGCCGTCAGCCAGGAGCACTCGGTCGCCAGCCTTCACATCGCGCCCAAAATCGGCGTATCCGGTCGATGCGCGGTCGCAGTCACCCATCACTGGCGCGGTCGTAATGGTAAAGCGCGAGCCGGCGCGTAGAATACAGCTTCCATTGGTGAACTTACCGAGCCGAATCTTCGGGCCTTGCAAATCGAGCAAGATGCCGATCGAGCGGCTCCACTCTTTCGAGGCCGTGCGAACTGTAGCGATGGCGGTTTCGTGGTCCTGCCTGGTTCCGTGCGACGCGTTCAAACGAAACACGTCGACGCCGGCGTCAATCAGTTTCCGCACCATGACGGAACTGTTACTGGCTGGCCCCAGCGTCGCCACGATCTTACTCTTGGGCATTCTGCTTATTTTGGCACTACTTGGGAAATTCAACTCGTTCGCGCTAAGATGACCAATTCCGCACTCATGCCGATCTACCAAGTGATTATTCTCGCCATAGTCCAGGGCATCACCGAGTTTCTGCCGGTCAGCAGTTCGGCGCATCTGGCGCTCGCTCCCTGGCTGCTCGGGTGGGCCGACCCGGGCCTCACATTCGACATCGCTCTGCACTTCGGAACTTTGCTCGCCGTCGTCGGATATTTTTTCCGCGACTGGATTCAGATCATCGCGCAAGCGTTCGGTATTCATTTGAAGGGCGCCGATCCGGAACTTGCCCTCAATCCGAAACTGCTGTGGCTGCTGGCGCTGGGTTCGATTCCTGTCGGCATCGCCGGATATATTTTCAAGGAGCAGGCCGAAACCACATGGCGGAATCCGCTGGTGGTCGGAACCATGCTAATCCTGATTGGCCTGGTGATGTGGGCCGCCGAGCGCATAGGCCGAAAGAACCGCGACGTCGGTGCAGTGAACGCGATTGACGCGGGTGTGATCGGACTTTCACAAGCGCTCGCCATCGTGCCCGGCACTTCGCGAAGTGGCATCACGATCTCGACGGCGCTGTTTCGGAATCTGGATCGCGTCGCCGCGGCGCGATTTTCTTTCCTTCTCTCGACTCCCGCGATCGCCGGCGCCGCAGCCAGCGCCTACCATCACCTGCACAAAAGCGGCGGCATTCCGCCCGACATGAAGGTGCCCTTTCTGCTCGGCATTCTGATTAGCGGGATCGTCGGCGCGGTGGTGATCGCCTTCTTCATTCGCTTCCTGCGGCACCGGTCGCTTTACCCGTTCATTGTGTATCGCATAATTTTTGGCATAATAGTCCTTGCTCTGGCTTTCTTCCGTCCGCCAGCGGGATGAAGCTTTTATCGCCGACCTCTTCCAAACGCCTCAATGAGGTGATCGGGTTCGTGTTTCTAGCAGGCGGGCTTCTGCTGCTGTTGAGCATCGCCTCGTTTCACGCGCAGGACACCTCCTTCGATACCGCTGCCGGACCCGTGCGTCCGCTCAATCTAACAGGCCCTATCGGCTCTTACATTGCCGACTTGTTTCTGCAAACATTCGGGGCGGCCGCGTTTCTGTTTCCACTGACCGCATTTCTGCTTGGATGGCGTTGGATGCGATCCGATGCGATCGAGGCTCCGGCGATCAAGCTGTCCGGCTCCTGTTTATTTCTTTTGAGCGCATGCACTGCCGCGTCGCTCGGGCCCGATTGGCGCCTGTTCGGCCACATGATTCCCATCGGCGGCGCGCTCGGCGGCTTGATTGCGGGTGTTCTGCAAGCTTCGCTGCATTTGGCAGGTACGGCGATCGTCACCGCCACGGCGCTGATCATTTCGGTATATCTGGTTTCCACCTTCACGATTTCCATATTCATGGGTTGGCTCGAAAGGCCGGTCGGAGTGCTGCGGCGCTTGCATGGGCGCTGGCTCGATTGGCGCGACGACCGCCGGTCGCTCGCTGAACACAAGCGTGCCGAAAACGCGGCCAGGCGCGCGCAACAGATTGCCGCGAAACAAGCTGAGGAGCAGGAATCGCTCGCGCAGACGCGCACGGTCCGGCGTAAGAAAACTGCGGCTGCGCCAACTGAGATCGTCGAAGACGCGTCGGCCGAAATTCACGACCTTCAGCAACCGGCAGCGGTAAGCGCGTCTGAGCTAACCGAAGAAATTCCTATACGTCATCTGGACGACATCCCGGCGCCCGCCGCCGCTGAAGATCCAATTCCATTTCGCACCGAGACGGTGCCCGTCAAGGTTCACACCAACTACCGCCTGCCTTCGACCGCTCTTCTCAATGAGCCGCAGGAACGCTCCGCTTACGACGAGCAGGAGCTGAAGAACACCGCCGCACAGGTGAAATCGAAGTTCGAAGAATTCAATGTTCTCGGCTCGGTGGTGCAAATCAACCCCGGGCCGGTCGTGACGACATTCGAATTCAAGCCGGAAGCCGGAATTAAATACAGCCGCATCACCACTCTGACCGAAGATCTGTGCCTCGGGCTGCAAGCTGAGTCCATTTTGATTGAGCGTATTCCCGGCAAGCCCACGGTCGGCATCGAGGTGCCGAATACGCGGCGCGAGGTAATTAGCTTACGTCAGGTTCTAGAATCCGACGAATTCCAAAGTTCGCACTCGCATCTCACCATCTCGATGGGCAAGGACATCAACGGGCGCATCAAAGTCAGCGCGCTCGATTTAATGCCACACTTACTGATCGCCGGATCCACCGGTTCTGGAAAATCGGTGATGATCAACACCCTGATCATGTCGATCCTTTATAAGTCCACTCCGGACGAAGTACGCATGATCATGGTCGATCCCAAGCGCGTCGAACTCGGCTACTACGAAGGGATTCCGCACCTGCTGACGCCGGTGATCACCGATCCACGTAAGGCTACGAACGCGCTGCGCAACGCGGTGCTCGAGATGGAGCGGCGGCTTCGCTTATTGGCTGAGCATGGCGCGCGCAACATCGAGCAATTCAACAAAAAGGTTCTGAAGCTGCAGCAGGAGCCGCGGAGTCTGTTTGACGAAAATCCCGCGGCGGAAGAGCTGAAGCCGCTTCCGTTCATCCTGATCCTGATCGACGAACTTGCCGATTTGATGATGCTGGAAGGCAAGAACGTTGAGGGATCGGTGACGCGTCTGGCGCAGATGGCGCGCGCCGTCGGCATGCACCTGGTGCTTGCGACGCAGCGGCCCAGCGTCGACGTGATCACCGGACTCATCAAGGCGAACTTCCCTGCGCGCATCAGCTTTCGGGTTGCGACGCGCGTGGATTCGCGCACGATTCTCGATGTAATGGGTTCCGAACATCTTCTCGGCAAGGGTGACATGCTCTTTCTGCCTCCAGGATCGTCGCGGCTGACGCGTGTGCACGGTGCGTTTGTTACCGAGAGCGAGATCATCAAAGTTGTCGACTTCTGGAAGGACCAAGCCGCACCGGAATACGATCAGTCTTTCCTGATTGCGCCTCCGTCGGATGCCGACAATCCCGATGAAGCCGAGCCGATGGGCGAACAGGACCCCATGTATGAAGAGGCTCTGCGCGTGGTGCTTGAAATGGGCAAGGCATCGACATCGACTCTGCAGCGCCGCCTGCGGCTGGGTTACGGCCGGGCCGCGCGGATTCTCGACATGATGCATCGCGATGGAATTATTGGTCCGCCCGATGGCAGTAAGCCGCGCGAAGTGTTGAAGCGGCCCGACTGGCTTCGAGAGGCCGCGCACGTCGGCACGGACGAGGCGCCCTTCTAAATGCCAGTACTGAATCGCTTCGCATCTTCCCATATCGGAGTATTGCTGCTGCTCACGGTTGCGGCGGTTCTCGAAGCTGGCGGCGATTTGCTGATCCGTACCGGCCTGTATTCCGCCGATCAGTGGCGCAAGCCGTTGTTGATCGCGGTCGGCGGCGCCACGCTCGTGATTTACGGGGTAGTGGTGAACATCGCGCGCTGGGACTTCGGCAGCTTACTGGGCGTCTATGTGGCGATATTTTTCGTGGTGGCGCAGGTATTGGCCTGGCGCATACCTGAACTCCCCGTGATCGCAGGGGGCGCGCTGATTCTCACCGGCGCGCTGCTGATTACCTTCTGGAGGCCGCGCTAGACTTATCGTATGAGTGAGACTCTCGCACAGCACGTTAGCGTCGAAGAATATCTCTCGAACCCAGACTATGAGCACTACGAGTATGTTGATGGGGAAGTGGTGGGTCTGAACGTGGGGACCCGAGACCATTCCAGCATTCAGGTTATCTGCGCCTCGCTGTTGCACTCGTGGAAGCGGAAGAACGCGCGCGGCTACATCGGTACAGAACTTCACTGCCGGTTGACGATCAATGGAGAAGTTCGATTCCGGCTCCCCGACGTGGCTTTTGTTGCGCGCCCGTTTACAACAGATTATCTGGAGGGCGCTCCCGAACTAGTAATTGAGATTCGATCGCCCGAGGATCGCATCGCGACGCTGTTTTTAAAAGCCGGGGATTATTTTGCAAACGGAACTCAAATCTTGTGGATTATCGATCCGCTCGACTCGTGCGTGTATGTATTGACGCCGACATCGCCCCCCAAGGTGCTGGCGAAACCGGACAATCTGTCCGGAGGCGACGTTGTTCCCGGGTTGACAATTGCGGTTTCGGAATTGTTCGAACAGTAGAATTGCCGTAACGAACGTTTGCCTTAGTCGGAAACTTGCGAGAAGCTACCGATGAAAGCGCTGCGCTTATCGGGGCTGCTCCAAGTCGTCCCGAGACCCTCGCCGCGAAATTGGTGCGCTACCGCTACCGCCGGCATCGCGTGCGTCAGCTCGGTCAGCGGCTTGTACCAGACTTCTTCATTGCGACAGATGTGGTCGCCCGCTGCCATCGCGCGCGTCTCGATCTTCGCCAGCTTGCCGGCCGTCAGCGTCGCCTTCATGCTGTGAATATCGTCATTTTCGAACCCGAGGGAGATCGGCTCGAAATCCACGCGAACCACCTGCTGCAAGAGATCGCCGCCCATATGTTTCGCGAAACTCTGCAGCGCCAAACGCTGTTCGGCATTGGCGCGATCGTCCACAATCAGCACGGACTTCACCGGGTACGCTGTGTGGTACACGTCGCCTAGCGTTGAACTCGCGCGCACCACTCCTACAACCGAAAGACCATTCAGGTCAACACCGTTCCAAGATCCGTTCGAGACCTTCCAGCCGAACACCGCGAGCTGCCCAACCAGACCGATCTCCGAGTTCGCGAAACAGGGACCCGTATAGACGTCGGCGGTGCGTGCTTCCACGTAATCGCCGTTGATGGAATGGGAGGGAAGACCGGCAGCGCTCGCGAAACCTGCGCAGACAATCAGGGAGCCGAGAAGTCGTTTCATGAGTGTTCCTCCAGACGGAACTAAACTATTGTATCAAAGCGGCTTGTAGCAGCTCCTGGCCTCATTGCACTCGTACTCGTCTACAAGTTTGCTGTCCGGCCCGAGGCAGTTGTAGGTGTGCTGGCACCAGAACGCGCGATCGTTGCCGTGCGGAACCGTCGGGTCCCATTCAGCCTCGATGAACAAGCCCTTCCACCGCAGATTTTCGCAGCGGTCGTGCCCGACGCGCGTAACTCCAGCCCGCTCTCCGCGATCCGCGCTTGCCATCGCTACCCCTTAGCCGCTTCGAGCAGCGCGCGTTTCACGGCCACTCGCGCCAGTTGCATCTTGTAGGAATTCTGGCTCAGAGGTTTCGCGCTCATCAGGGCCTGCCTGGCCGCCTCAGTCGCTACTTCTTCCGTGATGGTCTTGCCGGCGAGCAACTTGTCCGCCGCAGTAGCTTCGAACGGTGTCGGCGCCACATGCCCCAAAACCACCCGTGCGCTCGACACGGTTGAGCCATTCATCTTCAGCGCCACCGACGCCGTCGCCAGAGGCCAATCGAGCGCCATTTTCTCGCGCACTTCGTAAGTGGCATTGCGCGCGCCGATCGGGATATGAATCTCACTTACTAGCTCATTCGGCTGGATGGCTATTTCCCGCATCGATTCATTCATCGGAGTTACAAAGAACTTGTCCGCCGGAATGTCGCGACTGCCCGACGAGGACACAACGCGAACGGTGGCTCCGAGCGCCACCAGCGCCGGCCCTAGGCTCGACGCGCTGACGAAGAAAGCCGGACCGTTGTTGTTCAATATCGCGTGATATCGATTCTCGCCATCCGGTACCAGTGCTTTGCCCTTGTCCGTGCCCAAAAGTCCGTAGCCTTGACGAAAATACCAGCAGCGCGGCCGCTGGCATAAATCGCCGCCCACCGTACCCATATTGCGAATCTGGGGACTCGACACGCCTCGCGCCGCCTCCACCAAAGAGGGGAAACTCTTTCGCATGGTCGCGTTTTCGGTGAGCTCATCGAACGTCACCGTGGAACCGATCCGCAATCCGTAATTCCCCGAAGTGATTCCGCCCAGTTCTTTGACCGGCTTGATATTCACCACCAGCCGCGGCGTCACCAGATGTTCTTTCATGGTGCTGATGAGGTCGGTGCCGCCCGCCAGTATTTCCACGTCGCCCGGCTTATTGCTCAGCAGCCCCAGAACTTCCTGCAAAGTTGCGGGACTCGCGTACGCGAAGTTTTCCATTATGCGTTCCTCCCTTCGAGTGCGGCCAGCACGCGCATCGGCGTAAGCGGCACATGCGATACACGCACCCCGATTGCGTTCGCCACGGCATTGGCGATCGCCGCGACCACCCCGATGGCCGGCGGTTCGCCGAGCCCCACGACTCCGCGTTTGTCATGCTCCGGCGTGATGTCGAGATGCGAAATAATCTCGCCGATGTCGCCAATCCCCGCCAGCTTGTAGAATTCCATATCGGGATTCAACATGCGCCCGGTGTATTCATCCATCACGCGCTCTTCCATCAGCGCGCCGCAGATGCCCATGATCACCGCGCCATGAACCTGGCTGTCGGCCAGCTTCGGATTCACCACCAGCCCGATATCCTGCACCGCCACGAAGCGATTCATCTTGACGATGCCGGTCTCGCTGTCGACGCTGACGTCGGCCATCTGAATCCCGCCGACGCCACTCGAGTTCAGGCCTTCCGGCTTGCGCTGATCGTTCGCGCCCATCTCGGAAATCTTATTGGTCCCGAGTTTGGCGCAGGCGGCCTGCCACGTCATGCTCTTGGCCGGGTTGTCCTTCATCTGAATTCGTCCGTCAATGGCCTTGAGCTGTTCCGGCTGCACGCCCATCACGGCAGCAACCGTCTCCAGCAGCTTATTCAACGCATTCACGGACGACTTACGAGTCGATGACGAAACTCCCCCGACCGTCGTCGATCCTCCCGAAGGTCCCGAAGGCGGCAGCGAGTTGTTGCCGATCTTCAACTGCACCGCGCCCATCGGCAAGCCGAGCGTCTCCGCCGCGACTTGCGTGATGACGGTGCGCGTGCCGCTGCCGACGTCCTGGCTGCCAATTTCCACCTGCACCGATCCATCCGGATTGATCACCGTGCGGCACTGGCTGGTATGCCCGCCGCCGCCCCACGTATGGATCGCCAGGCCCAGGCCGCGCTTCACCGGACCCGCGTCGCCTTGGCCCCGCGGATGCCAGTTCTTCTTCCACTCGATTAATTCGGAGGCCTTTGCCAACTGCGCGCGATAGGTATCGGCACGCGCCGTCACTTCCAGATTCTTCAGGAAGAGATCGACCGGATCCATCTTCAGCTCCGCCGCCAGATCTTCCAGCGCGCTGCACGTCAGGTAAGACGCTTGCGGATGGTTCGGCGCGCGCCATGCGCGCACACCACCGGTATTGGTCGCGACCGCGCTATGCGACATGCGCTTATTCGGAATTTCCGTGAAAACATAGGGTAGGGGAGGGGAGCCGCCTCCGCCAATTCCGCCCGTGGCCCAGGATTCCGATTGCCACGCGGTAATGGTGCCGTCCTTCTTCGCGGCCACTTTGATCTTGGCGAATGCCGACGGCCGGTTGCCGGCGATCATCAACTCGTCGCGCCGCTCCAGCATCAACTTCACCGGACGCCCGCCGCTCATCTGCGACAGGTAGGCCGTCTCGACGCCCCACCGGTCTGCCGCGAACTTACTGCCGAAGCCGCCGCCGATATGATCCATCTCGACTTTAATCTTGCCGGCCGGATACTTCAGCGATGTCGCCAGATCGCCGCCAATGCCCGAAACGTTCTGCGTAGACGGCCACAGATTCAGCCCGTCCTGCTTCCATTCGACGACATTGCCGTGCGACTCCAGGCAGCAGTGCGTCAGCACCGGGATCGCGTAAAAACCTTCGACCGTGACCGCGTCGGCATCCTGAAAAGCTTTATCTGGATCGCCCGTAACCTGCTCGCCCGCCGCTTTCGCGCGCGGCCCGGCTTTCGATAGGTCCTCCTCTTTCACGAGGTGCGGCAGAATCTGATATTCCACTTTGATCTTGCGAATGGCGTCGCGTGCGATCTCTTCCGACGTGGCCGCCACGGCCGCGATCTCCGCGCCTTCCCACTGAATTTCATCACCCGGAGCCGCGATCGCGCGCACCGCGGTCACACCCTTCAGGCGCTTGGCGTCGTCCAGATTGATGCTGACCACTTTCGCGTGCGCGTGCGGCGAAGTGAGCAACATGCCGAAGAGCAGGTCTTTGCGATAAAAATCCGAAGCGTACTTGGCGCGTCCCGAAGCTTTCGCGCCTCCATCCAGCCGGCTAATCCGCTTTCCGATCACCCGCCGGTCGTTCATCGGTGGCCAACTGTAATCAGGCATGTCGCGCTCCCTTCATCTCCTTAGCGGCTTCCAGCACGGCTTTGCGCACGCCGACATAGGTTCCGCAGCGGCACAGATTGCCGCCAAGACCATGTTGCACCTGCTCGTACGTCGGATTCGGATTGTGATCCAGAAAGCCCTTCGCGGCCATCACGAAACCGGGAGTGCAGTAGCCGCACTGCTGCCCGTCCTGACTGACGAAAGCCGCGGAGACGGGATGCAATTTCCCGGCTGGCGCGAGGCCCTCAATGGTTTGGATGTCGCGGCCTTGCGCGTCGATGGTGAGGATGGTGCAACTGTAGTTCACCTTACCGTCGATGATGACCGTGCAAGCGCCGCAAGTGCCGCGGTCGCAAACGCGTTTTGCGCCGGTCAAGCCGATCTGGTTGCGCATGGCATCGAGCAGCGTGACCCGCGGTTCCACGGTCACGTTCACCGGCTGCCCGTTGATCTTCAGGGTGACCGGGACGGCCTCGGGCCCCATCGTTTTAGGGATTGCGACCGGTTCGGCAAGTGCCGTTTTTTCCAGCGCGCCAACTCCCAGCGCGGTGCTGCCAATGCCGACGCCGCGGATAAATCCGCGCCGCGAGACTCTGCCTTTTTTGGTTGGCGGGTTTGGGGACTTCACGACGATCATCCTTTCGTGCTTGTCGATTTAGGAATTGCTCGGAAACTCCAAAGATATACCAGACGGAGCGAGGAGGCAATCCCTCGCGTTAACGCTTACTGCGAGCGGTGCACTATGAGGTCGTCGAATACAAGGATTTCTGCATAAACTTACGAAAAGACACGGACCGCTTCCCGTTCAGCGCGCGCGAATTTCATCGTTCATCTTGTGCCGTTCGGTCAGATCCACTGGGGTATGGAGGATTCCAGCGAAGCGCGCTTCAAGACCGGCCTTGTCGAATTGACACACTTCCCGCTCATTACCCTTACGGCGTGGAAGTACGATTGCCCGAGCAGCAAGAGGCTCAGCTTAACGACCTGGCAATGCAGACCGGCCTAAAAACGGAGGAGCTTGTGCGGGAAGCGGTCGCAAGGCTCCTGGCTTACAATGAATGGTTCAAACAGCAAGTGCAGATTGGCATTGACCAAATTGCGCGGGGCGAGTTCATCGAAGAGGAAGAGATGGCCGCACGCGTCGAGCCATGTTTCGCTCTTGAGGAGTATCCGATGCGCACCTGCGGCCGTAAGAGCACGCCGTCACTATCGACGGTTCGGCGCGCTGCTTGACTTTCCTGACCCTCACGATTCGGGAAGCGCGATCGCCAGTGCGCCAGCAGATTCGGATATCGTTACAATATCCATATGACTTCGCTGCTCGAGATTGGCGTTGCCTCGCGCATGGACCCGTCCATTCTGCAAGGCAAGGAGGCCAAGCTGTTCGACGATCTCCGTCGCATGGAGCGTGTGCTGATCGCATACTCGGGAGGCACGGATTCAGCGTATCTCGCTTGGGCGGCGCATCAGGCGCTCGGTGCCGGCGCGACCGCGATCACGGCCGATTCCGCGTCGATCCCCGCATCGCATAAGCGCGATGCCGAAGCTTTTGTTCAGCAGTTCGGGATCGCGCACGAATACATCGAGACTCACGAATTCGAAAATCCCGACTACATCAAGAACGATTCCAATCGCTGTTTTCATTGCAAGGACGAACTGTTCACGCGTATGGATGAAATCGCGGCCGCGCGCGGTATCGCCAACGTGATCTACGGCGTCAATCGCGACGATCTGGGCGACTATCGCCCCGGTCAGAGCGCTGCCAAACTGCATCAGGTGAAAGCGCCGCTCGTGCATGCGGAACTGACCAAAGCGGAAATTCGCGAGCTATCGCGGATGGCGGGGTTGCCCACCTGGGACCGTCCGGCTTCCGCGTGCCTAAGCTCGCGCATCCCGTATGGGACCCCGGTGACGATCCAGAACATCCGGACTGTGGAAGTTGGCGAAGAGGAGATGAAGTCGCTCGGCTTCCGTCAGTTTCGTACCCGCTTTCATGGAGAACTGGTCCGGATTGAGATTGCGCCCGAGGAGATGGAACGCGCACTGACCATGGAGATGGCCGGCAAGCTAACGGCGTTGTTCCGACGTCTCGGATTCCAATACGTCGCGTTGGACCTGCAGGGGTATCGGCAGGGATCCTTAAACGAAGTTTTGAAGCGGAAAAACGCGCCGTCCTGAACAGTAAGTTTCCTTTATTTTAATCGAATCACCCGACTTATCAAAGTTAAACTTCACCACGTCGCCGCGTTCGCCCGGCATCAGTCCAAGAGCGCGACCCGCGATCTTTCCAATCCGCGCCGGCGTCGCCGTCGCCATCGTGACGGCATCTCGCAAACTCAGTTCGCCCGAGCGCATTAGCACTTCAATTCCACGCTGCATCTTGAGCGCAGACCCGGCTAACCGATCCTGACCGGCCAGAACGACACGACCGTCTTCGGTAAAGTCCACATCCTGCTCTCCCAGCCGATAACGGCCTGGCGCGGCTCCGGCGGGAGCGCTGGCGTCGGTCACCAGTAATGCCCGATTGACTCCTTTTGCGCGCAACGCCACTTTGAGGAACGCAGCGCCGAGATGAATTCCGTCGGCGATGAACCCCGCCGTCAGCCGGTCGTCGGCAAGCTGGTCCCACAAGTAGTTGGGATGCCGCTTCAACATCTGATGCGCCCCATTCCCGATGTGCGTGGACATTGTCGCCCCGGCCGAAACAGCCTCGGAAATCTGCGGCGCGGATGCGCCAGTGTGCCCAATACTCACCGTAACGCCATCGCGTACAACCGCCTCAATGTAGCGCGGCGCTTCGTCCCAATGCGGCGATAAGGTCACGAGGCGAATCTGCCCCCCGGTGGCTTCTTGCCAGCGTCGGTATTCGCCCAAATCCGGCCTGCGTACCCACTGCACCGGATGTGCCCCCCGCGGTCCATCTTCAGGTGCAATGTGCGGACCTTCAACGTGGAAACCCGCTATCGCCTCGCCGGATTCGAGCCGGTCGCGCGCGGACGCCAGATTTCGAAGTGATGCAACCATGTCATTCGGAGACCCGGTGATCACGGTCGGAAAAAACCGCGTCACGCCCGTCGCCAAGATTGTGTCGACGGAGCGGCCGATCTCCGCCACGGAAACATGCGGCGCATTGTAATCGACGCCGGCAAATCCATTCACCTGCAGATCGATGAAGCCCGCCGACAGGTACGTGTCGCCCTGCGCGGGGGGCAAGGAAGTCACGCTTTCGATAGTGTGCCCGAATTCCACGCGAACGTTTTCGCCGGTATGGACGTTGATCCCCGAACAAATCATGCAGCCGCCGTTTTATTCACAATTTTCAAACAGCCCTCCCCTCTGAACCTGATGATATTACGCGACATCAAAGTTGTTGAAAAGCCCACTCCGCACCTGATTAGAGCTTTGGCGCGCAGCCCCTGCCGCGATACAACAAGTTAGTCGAATGGTTGTGGCGTAGGAAGTCAGGCAAATCTCGGGGGAGGTCGCCGGGCAGTTTGCGCCACAGCCTCCCGCCTTCGACACTGAACATTCGACACTGAACATTCGACACTGAACTACGACGCGACCGGCTGCCGTGTTTCAACCGGTGAAAGCCAGCCGTGACGGTCATGTTTGGTTCCGTTCACGATTGCAAAAAATTCCTTCTGCAATTGCTCGGTGATGGGACCGCGATGGCCCTTGCCCACGGTGATACGGTCGACCGATCGGATCGGTGTGATTTCCGCGGCTGTCCCGGTGAAGAACACCTCATCGGCGATATACAGCATCTCGCGCGGCACGATCGATTCCACCACCGGAATTCCCAGATCGCGTGCAAGTTGCTGCACCGTGTCGCGCGTGATTCCCGGCAGCACCGATGCTCCGAGCGGCGGCGTTAACAGCTTGCCGTCGCGAACTACGAATAGATTTTCGCCCGAACCTTCGCTAACGTATCCTGAAGCATCGAGCGCAATCCCCTCCGAGTAGCCATTCGCCATGGCTTCCATTTTGATGAGCTGCGAATTCATGTAATTCGCGCCGGCCTTCGCCAACGCGGGCAGCGTGTTCGGAGCGATGCGCGACCAGCTAGAGACGCACACATCAACGCCATCGGCCAATGCTGCTTCACCGAGATACTTGCCCCACTCCCAGCAGGCGATGTAAATCTCAACCGGATTCTTCAGGCCATTGACGCCGACGTCGCCATATCCTCGAAGCACGATCGGGCGCAGGTAGCAGGACGGCAGATTATTGACGGCTACAAGATCGAGCATCGCGTCCGCAAGCTGCTCGCGCGTGAATGAAAACGCGTCCATGCGGTAGATTTTGGCCGAGTCGACCATGCGCCGCACGTGTTCGTGAAGCCGAAAAATCGCGGGGCCCGAAGGTGTCGCGTAACAGCGGAGACCTTCAAACACCGAACTGCCGTAGCTAACCACGTGCGAGAGCACGTGAATTTTCGCGTCATCCCAACGGATCAGCTTTCCGTTGTGCCAGATCTTCTCGGTGGCCTTCAACATTAAACGATTATAACTGAAGGCAATGGAAGCGAACTTGCTGTTAAGAATTTTGGGGCGGGGAAGACACTCGTCTAACGGTAATCCGGGCCCCTTGGAGCTTGTCACACACGGGAGATTGCTAATTTATGAAACAAAAGAGTTTATCTCTAACTGCCGGATTGGTATTTACAGTCACGGCAGCGTTGGTACCGGCGTTGGCACGCACACCGGGCAGCCCCTTGCGACCTGGCTTCAACATGTTTTCGAAGCAGCAGGATATTCAACTCGGTCAGGAAGCGGCCGGACAGGTACGAACCAAAGCGCAAGTCGTCCAAAATCCTTTTCTCCAGGACTATGTCAATCGCATTGGTCAGCGCCTGGCGAACACGGGTGAAGCGCGAAGCAGTGGATTCCCGTTTACGTTTACCGTGATCGCGGACCCTTCCATCAACGCGTTCGCGCTTCCGGGCGGACCGATGTTTATCCACACCGGTTTGCTGAAAGCCGTGGACAACGAAGCGGAACTGGCGGGAGTCATGGGACATGAGATGTCGCACGTCATTCTGCGGCATGGAACCAACCAGGCTTCCAAGGCCAATCTGATTCAGATTCCGGCACTGCTGGCCGGAGTGGTTGGCGGCGGATCAATGCTCGGACAACTTGCGCAGGTCGGCGTGGGACTGGGTGCGAACTCGGTCCTGCTGAAATTTTCCCGAAGCGACGAGAGCGAAGCCGACGCGCTGGGTTCTCACCTGATGTCCGAAGCCGGCTACAATCCGCTCGAAATGGCCCATTTTTTCGAGAAACTGGCTGCATCAGGCGGCTCCCGCAGTCCACAATTCCTGTCGGATCATCCCAATCCCGGAAATCGTGAACAGGCAATCCAGGAGGAAATTCGCACCCTGCCTCAGCGCAACTACATGGCTGATAGCTCAGACTTCAGCCGTATGAAACAAACCATCGGGCAGATTCCGAGTGGCTCTGGGGGAGCAACTTTTCGGGGCGCTAGCGCTCCTCCCGAAGGTCAGCCCGCCGGCCAGTTCAAACAGATCCAGTCGCGAAACTTTACACTGGAATATCCCGGCAACTGGCAGGCCTACGGCAGCCAAGACTCCGATTCCGTGACGATCGCTCCGCGGGAAGGTCTGGTGCGGGGGAACAACGGGTCTACCCAGGTCGCGTACGGCGCCATTATCAGCTATTTCCAGGAAGAGGGTTCGAGTGGTGATCTGAACCAGGCGACCGATGAACTGGTTCACCATCTGCACGCCACGAATCCGGGGATGCGGGCCGCCCGGGACCGCCGCCAGGTAACTGTCGGCCAACACCGCGGGATGATTACCACTCTCGAGAGCAATTCGCCTTACGGAAATATGGAGACGGACGCCCTGGTTACAGTAGAAACCCCGCAGGGTCTTTTCTATATGATTTTCGTCGCTCCAGAAAACCAGTTCGCGAACCTCAAGGGTACCTTTGAACAGATGATCCGATCCATCCGTTTTACTTCCTAAATGCAAGAAAGGCAGACGCTTAAACGTCTGCCTTTCTTGGCGTATCGCAATCGAAAAAAAGTTAGCGCGCGGCGGCTTTTTTCTGAAGAACCGCAGGCTTCGGAGCGACGGCAGTCTTGGCAGAAGCTGAAACACGAGGCGGATTGCTTGCCTTTACAGGCGCGGCTGCTGCGTTTTTCACCCGCTGCTCATCGACGACCGAGCGCAGGCGGCCAACGAGGCTTTTGCACAAGTCGAGCTCCTCGCGGTTGATCCTGTAACCAGGCATCTTGGAATCGATAAACTGTTTCCGGAACAACTGGTCCGAGGCCATTGTGGTCAGGATACCCAGTTCTTCTACGGTAAACTCGAAGGTTACTTTTTTCATGGCTAACCTTATTGTAGCACCTTGCAGCGCGCCGCGTAACCCGATCGAAATTACGCAGTTTACAACTTCTGGTTCGTATTGTCGACAATCACCCCCGTTGATTTAGAAACGTAGGCGACGGCGATCACGGCCGTGCCGGTGGTGTTTACCGCCGTATTGCCCGTCACCAGAAGATTGGCCGATCCGGTGATGTAAATGGCTGCAATTCCGCTTAAAGTGCACATACCTCTCATTACATTCGTGCCGCCGATGGTGCCTCCGGTCACGCGGTCGTAGGTGATCGCGGTGGCAGTCGCTCCCGTCAAGGTGCTGCCGGATATCGACACTGACGTCGAGAGTTGAGCCAACAATGCAGGGCCCGTCATGTTATTGGCACTCAACGCGACAACATTGACCGTGGTGCTTGAATGAATAAACACGGATTGGCTTCCGACGATCTGATTGTTGGTAAGGGTAACCCGGTTGGCTCCATCGACCAGAATCGCATTGGTTCCGTACGTTATCGCTCCGCTAATCGAATTCCCGCTGACAGTCGCATTCACGGGATGCCACGTGTTGTAGGAAAGCTCATAGGCCACCGCAATTCCATGTCCAGCCGGATTGACCACACTGTTGTTCAGAATCGTGCAGTTGTTGGCCCCGATGCAGGTGACGCCGCGAGCCTTGGAATTCGTGCTCACGTTGTTCGTGAATGTGACGTCGTGCGTCTGGGGGTCTTGCGCATAGGCCACCGCCGCGAAGGAATCGTCGCCCGTATTGTAAGCGGTGTTGCCCGAGACGGTCACCATGCTGGATCCGCCGGTCACGTGGAATCCGTCGGCCATGGTGTTGCTCACACTGCTGCCGGTAATCTGGATATCAGTGGAGCTGCGGTCGATTAAAACGCCCGCTGACGCTCCGCCGGAGATCGAGATGTTCTGGATAACGCAGTGCTGCACGGAGCTAAGCCAAATCGCCGTAGTTTCGCCATTCGACTGGCGCGGCACTCCGGTTACACCGAGAATACCCAGGTTCTGAACTCCGCAATTCGTGACATTCTGAAACCAGAGGGTAGACCGGTAAGCGTTGGTCGCCTTCACGAAGGATTGGTACTGGACACCCGACAATGTGATGAAACTCGGGACCGAGATTAAGTCGCTGTGCAGATACGTTCCAGCCGGGAAATAGACAATCCCGCCGCCCGCAACACTTGCAGCGGTGATCGTAGCGACGATGGCCTTCTGATCGTCATGACTGTTGTCCCCGTAGGCTCCATAAGACGTGACATTGAACGTAGCGGTTGTCGCGCTACGTGTTCCGGCGGAAACACTGCCTGCGATCAGCGTAAAGGCGATCGCGAAAATAGATGAACGATGAACGAGAGATTTAGTCGATTGGTTGTGGCTCATGCAGAACCAATCGGCGAGTGGAGAAAACTGCTGTATATCTCTGTAGGCGTACTCAGGCTATTCGGAACCTCCAATGCATAACTTCCGATAACGAATATTATGTAAAATTGCTTAGGTAACACAATCTACAGACGTTACCGTGTCCGTAACCAGTTTCCCTACCTTCCGTGATCCCGGTTTTGAGAGTGCCCATTGTTGCCGGCAGGTGCCGCGGGAGCACTATAAGAAGGGCGGCTAGGCGGCGCTGAATAGTGCGGTTGGCTGTAGCTCGGTTGGCTGTAGCTTGGGCGCGAATAGCCAGGCGCAGGCGCCGAGTACGAAGGCCGGCTCGGCGCTGAGTAGCGCGGCTCGCTGTAGCTTGGGCGCGAATAGCTGGGCGCAGGCGGCGTATACGAGGGCCGGCTGGGGGGGGCCGAATAGCCAGATGGCCGTGAATACTGGGACTGATCACGCTGCCGAACGATCGGGGGTGCAATCTCCAGAGGGCGGCTATACCCCACCCCGCTCTGAGCACCGAATCGCTGCCCATTAATGGGTTGGGAGCGCTGTGAGGGTAGCGGCGCAGCCTGCTGATATCGATTGTGGGGCTCCGGCAGGCTGTGGTTCTGAGGCGCTCCAAACCGGCTCCAACCCGACGAACCGTTGTCGCGCGGCGCGGCCGGTTGATACTGCGTCCGCGGCTGAGCTTGCGGCTGCGCCGTTTGGATCTGTGGCTGATTTTGGGTTGGACTGCCGAACCTTCTCCAGGCAGAATTATCGCGAGCGACCGGCTGGCTTGGACGCGAATTTACCGATGGCTGCTGCGCCGGAGTCTGGTACTGGGGTCGGTATTGTGGCTGAGATTGCGGCTGGTACTGCGGCGCCTGGTATTGTGGCTGGGTGCCGGGTTGCCGGCTGGCCGGACTCGCCGGAACACGGTCCGGAGTTCGGCCCGGTCCGCCAAAACGGCTCCAGCCGGACTGGTTCGGTTGCTGCGCTATGGCAGGCAATTGGGCATTCGGGTTGGTGGCGACTCCGCGATACCCCGCCCCGGACTGGTTCGGCGCAACTTGACCCGGCGTATTCATAGTCCCGCCGCGGACCGGATTCGCCTGGCGCCAGATGCCACTCTGCGAGGCGACGCCGCCGTTCGGAAGCCCGCGCGATGCTGAGTTAGATGCCGGTCCCATTACTGTCGGAGGAACCCGGGTATTCTGGTTTGCAATGATTTGTCGGCTCGTCTGCTGCAGATTTCGCTGCTGTTCGGCGAACGGTATGCGATTTACCGCTGGAGCCGGCGTATGCGTGAAAAACTGGTTGGGCTGCGAGAACTGCCCGCCATTGCCGCGCGCTATTAGGGTAGTTTGCCTGTCCGAATATCTAAGCGCATTGTTAGTCGGGGCGATCGGAACCACGCCGGTCACCAGGTTGGCTTGACGAATTTGCTGCCCCCCTACGGCGATGCGATTGTTGAATCTTCCATTTGCAAAGTCCTGATAATTAACACCCGTTACACCGTTGGCAACGGTGGCGTTCCGATAGATATTTGTGATATTGGTGTTGTTTACGATGTTCACGTTATTGATGACAGTGTTGTTGTAACCGCCGCCATAATAGCCCCTTCCGTACCAGGGGCGATACTGCTCAAACGGCGCAAGGGGCACCCAGCCGACGTTCCCGAACCCGAAACCAATCCCGATATCCAGACCGCCTCCGTACCCGCCTCCGAAACCAAAGAAGGCGACTAATGCGGGTCTCCAGAATTGGTGCTCATAGGGGCGCCCCGGATACCAGCACCACCCGTTCGAGCCGCTGAACCAGCTACCGTAGTGGTAAGGAGCCCAACCCCAAGGATCGTTGCTCACCCAAGTCCATCCGTAGTAATCTTCCCAAACCCACCGGCCCTCGCGATAAGGAGCCCAGCCGGCCTCTACTCTCGGAGCCCACACATTCCCATAGGTCGGATCCTGAACCCAGCGGCCGTAAGTATCGAGATCTTCAGCGCCGTAAATATCGCGGCTCACATAACGATTACTATCGGAGCGCTCGAGAGTGCGGTCGCGTTGTTCGTTCCAGTTATCCCACTCGTCCAGCCTGTCCATCTCCACAATCTGGAATTCGACGTCGTTACCCGATCCGCGTGCGCGCAGAGTTCGGCCGGCAGGCAATCGTTCGACGCCCTGGGGGGTATAGATCTCGGCTTCTCCAGCACGCACCATGACCTGCGTTTCACCATCTTCCCCGACGTAGATGCGATAGTTGCCGCGCCGCATGGGCTTGACTGAAACCGATGGCGTGCTGATCTCGACTTGCGACCGGCCGTCCCGCAGAACGCTAAAAGTTGCCTCGCCGCGAGCCATTTCCATTTGAATGCGGTCGACGTCGAGGCCGGTCAGCCGGACTTCCGAATTGGAAGCGAGCCGCAAGCGGTTGGCGTAGTCGAACTGCACCTCCGCTCGCGAGCGCGGACCGGTGGATACCGAATCCTGCGCCATCAAAGGAGCGTTCACCGCGGCGGCAACATAGTCGCCGGAATCGGCGCGCCGCACCGCCACATCGCCATTCAAGAGGCTGATCCGCGCCACCCCGCGGCCCGGTTCGTAATCCTGAGCGGCCAATGGGCCTGAGGTCAAAAATGCCGACCCCATCAAAACGGCCATAAGCCAAGGTGTTTGAAGAAAGGTTCTAGAATGTGGGAACATGACTGTCAACTCCAGCCAATCATGCTGCAGCGCAACGGCCATTTGATAACCGGCTCAGTTTCAGTTACATAGGCTCTAATGTCAGTGCGGCGCGATGGCTGAAAACCACCACCCCGGCCACATTCAATCGCTTGCTATACTCAACCCCATCCACCCGCCGATCACCACCGATGAGCCGATATCTCCTCCTCTTGACTGCCCTGCTCCCGATGACAACCTCCGCCTCAGCCCCTGAACCGATCCGGTACACGGTACGTTTTCCGGCTCCCCAGACACATTATGCCGAGGTCACCGCCGATCTCCCGACCGGTGGCGAAAAATCCATCGATCTGTTTATGGCCGTTTGGACTCCGGGATCCTATCTGGTGCGCGAATACGCGCGCAACGTCGAGGGGATTTCTGCGCTCGGCCATGGCGGAACTCCCCTCGGCGTAGAGAAAACGCGGAAGAATCGCTGGCGGGTTTGGACGCAAGGTGCCGCCCGAGTTTCCGTTCGATATCGCGTTTACTGCCATGAAATGACAGTCCGCACGAACTGGGTGGACGAAAACTTCGCGCTTCTGAACGGCGCGCCCACGTTCATCACGCTGGCCGATAGAGTCGCTCGACGGCATGAAGTAACGCTTGAACTCCCCTCAGGATGGCGCTTGTCGCAAAGTGGTTTAGCGATGCTCCACGCAAACGTTTATACGTCGCCGGACTACGGGACGCTAGTCGATTCTCCGATACTCGCCGGCAGCCCCGCCGTCTATCCTTTCGCGGTCGACGGCAAGCAGCACCTGCTAGTCAACCAAGGTGAAGGCGGAGTCTGGGACGGGCCGCGCTCGGCACGGGACGTTGAAACCATCGTGCATGAATACCGCCGCATGTGGGGCAATCTTCCTTATGACAAGTACGTTTTTCTGAATTTGATCACGGAATCGGGCGGCGGCCTCGAGCATAAGAATTCTTTCGTCATCATGACCAGCCGTTACGCTTCCCGAACGCGCTTGAGCTATCTCGGTTTCCTAATCTTGGTCAGCCACGAATACTTTCATCTCTGGAACGTGAAACGCCTGCGGCCGTTGGAATTGGGTCCGTTCGATTACGAAAACGAGGTCTACACGAGGAGCCTTTGGGTCTCGGAAGGCTTTACCGACTACTACGGACTGCTTGCGGTCAGGCGCGCCGGCTTGTGTACCAACGACGAGTACCTGGGCGCCGGCAGCCCAACCGAGACGACCGGCAGTTCCCTGTCCCGGCTCATCGAAGACCTGCAAACGACTCCAGGCCGCCTCGAGCAGCCGATCGAAATGGCATCATACGACGCCTGGATCAAATTCTACCGGCCTGACGAAAACAGCAAGAACACCGGCATCAGCTACTACACCAAGGGCGCGGTGATCGCCTGGCTTCTTGACGCCAGGATACGCAAAACCACCAACGGCGCGAAAACGCTCGATGACCTCATGCAGCTCGCTTACGACCGCTACTCCGGAGCGGTAGGCTTCACATCCGCCGAATTCCGCAAGACCGCCGGCGAAGTGGCCGGTGCCGACCTGGGCGCGTGGTTCACTACGGTTCTCGACACCGCTAAGGAGCTCGATTACACCGAAGCGCTTGACTGGTTTGGACTCCGTTTCAAGAAACCCGAGCCTCCGAAAAACGGTGCGGCGCCGAAATCGACTCTCGGTGTCGTAACGCGCGTGGACAATGGCCGGCTGATCGTGGCCCAAGTTCCTCGCGACACCGCTGCCTTCGACGGAGGCTTCAGCGCCGACGACGAGATCCTTGCAATCGACGACTATCGCGTCTATCCCGAGCAGTGGGCCCAACGCATGGAGCAGTATCATCCGGGGGACAAGATCACCGTGCTGATTGCGAGGCGCGACAAGCTGGTGCGTCTGGACGCGACGCTGCAGCCCGATCCCGCGCGCGTCTGGCAATTGGAAGTAAACCCCGCCGCCACGCCGGATCAAAAGCAGCACCTGCAAGCGTGGCTCGGCTCGTCTATCGGGCCGGCTACCGCGCCATCCGCCAGCCCGACACATTAGGCCAGCGCTGCAACTCCTCCGCCGCCCACGCGTTCGTCTTCCCCTTATGACACGTCACGCAAGCGTTCGGAATCTGAAATTTCTCGCTGAGAGCCGGCGTTATGAATCGGAAGGTGTGGCTGCGGACGTTTAGGTCGGCGATGGTCTGCGCAATCGCCGGCATGTGGCACGCGGCGCACTCGCTGCCAGCGCTTCCACTCTTGTGATGCGTATGCTCCGCGAGCGCTCCGCGCGGACCGTTGGGCGACTGCGGCCCGTGGCACGTCAGGCACATCCCGTTGCCCGGGCGCACCAGATCCGCGGCGTATTGCGTCCCGTGAACGTCGTGGCACTGGAAACACTTCACGCCGCGCGTGTGCATCACGCTCTGAACGAAATCATTGCCCTGCATCCGGTTCTTGTGCGCGGATGCATCCGCGAAGTGCGTGAAAGTGGTCTCGCCCAGCTTGTGCTCTTCCAGTTTCCAGACGTCGCTTAGCTTTTGACCCGGCTGGAATCCTACCGGCCAGTCGTAATATTTTCCTTCGATGGGATTCGCTTTCGGCTGCCCTTGCGAGTGGCACTGGATGCACACGTCGTTAGCGCGCACAAAATCGAGCCGCCCGGGGTTCACGATGTTGTCGCGGGAAGGATGCGCAACATGCGCCGCGCCCGCGCCATGGCACTTCTCACACCCTACGTTCCACTCCGTCACCCGCTTGGTCTGAATGTTGTAATTCACCGAGTGGCACCCATCGCAGAGCGGTCCGGTGGGGCGCTGCATCTGGTCGGCGGGATAGTGCGGCACCCACCAGTCCGTGCCGGGCTTCACGTAATATGGCCGCCACACTGCATTGCGCACATCCCATTGCGCCGGAAGCACGAAATAATCCGAGCCCGATTTCGCAAAATATCGCTGCTTCCATTTGCTGCCGTAGGTGAAAACGATATCTTCCTTGCGGAACGAGACGGCCGGATTCGGCTTGGAGAAATCCCCCAGAATGGCTTCGGGATGCGCTTTCACGTCCTGCAGAATATTCGCCATGAGCGTTTTGCGCCAGCGCTCGTACGTAGCCGCGTGGCAGGTGGCGCAGGCTTGCGATCCGGTAAACGCCGCGGTTTGCGCGCGCAGCAGCGGAATAAAGGAAACCGCCCCGAGGACCGTCAACCTGAAGGCGCGGCAACGCATGGTTGCCTATTCTAACTCACGGCAGCTTTACTTCCTGACATAGCCCATACTGGCCGACCGTTTCCCGCCCATCCGGTGGGCCTCGTCGGAGAGCGCATGAACGCCGCTGGCGTCGATCCAGCGGTTGTAGAAGTTGAACAGCGCGCACACCGTAATGGCGTAGTAGATGGCTTCGTCGCTGTAACCGGCAGCTTGCAGCGGCGCCATGTCTTCCGCCGTAATGCGGTGCGCGTTGTGATTCACCTTATCCACGAACCGGAACAACTCCTTTTCCCTGGCAGCGAGAGCCGACGACTCGAGATCTTTCAAAACGCCCGCCACGAATTCTTCGCCGGTCATCGAACCGGTAGCTTTTTCGTTCTCCAGAATGACTGCCGCGACCGCGGCATGGGATTTGGTTCAAAACGGGCAATGATTGCGCGCCGATGTGTAGGCCGCGATCAACTCCCGCGTGCCGGCGCTTATCGGGCCAGGCTCACGCATCATGTCCTGCGTGAAGCGCGCCAAATGATTCGTGGTCTGCGGCTTGAACGCGAACATGTGCCAGATCTGCGGATACTCCGTGCCGGCGGCCCGCATCATGCGCACGCTGTCCAGATAAGAACTCGGCTCGTCGTGATTTTCGACATCGGGGAGAAACATCGGTTCCATTTTCAATTCGCTCATTGGGTTGTCGGCTCCACTTAGAAGATTACCTTTCAAAGCAAACTACTGCCTCGAATGCCGCATGGCCCGACTTGCAGGCCGCCCGCTTAAGTGGGTTCAGTTTAACTCATATCCGCGTGCTCGGTGAGGGCGGCGCGCTCTCGCGTTGCCATCAAGATGTGCTTTCCGTGCAAGGCGTCGAATTCGTCGCGCTCCTTAAAGGCATCAACGCCGTACGATATCAAGGTATTCGCGAAGCAGAAGCCGCCGTGCCCCGGCGACGCCGGTTATAAGCTGATGGCGGACGCTATCGATCCCGCGATTTTCAAGCGCCCTTGACTCGCATTTTCTCGACGTACTGCAGCCAGCTCGCCTCGGCTCCGGGCTTGTCGAATTCACTTTTCCAGTAAGCCTGAAATTCTTTCGACTTCTTCCTCTCGCGCTTGTCGAAGAACCCTGCCGCTCGTTTCAGGGCCCTGGCGCTCAACAACCCGCGCACGGTTACGCAATCGTTGATATCGCCGAGCGCATTTTGGATGGGACGGAGCCCGTCCAGCCACTTGCCAAACGGCGGTCCGCTCGCGCCGCGAAATAACTCGAGAGTGTAGCGAATCCGTTTGGTCTTCAAACGAAAGCGGTGCAGTTCCTCACCCGATTTGCCGCGCGCCGCGGCTTTGCGTCCGGCTTCGTAATATTCGGCAATCATCGCCGGCAGAATCGCGCGCACGTTCGCGGCCACGGTTTCGCCCGGCATCCACGAGGCTTGCTTGCTCTTAGACATTCAAATCCTCGCGCCACTTCTGCGTTAGCTCGTGCCGGTTCCACATCCGCAGCATATCCATCAGATTTTCCCTCGCCTTGCGGCGCTCGACTTCCAGCCCTTCCTCAACGGTCATCTCGGCCTTCTGTAACAATGCAACGGCAATGTCGCGGTTGCGCACCTCAGCGGCAAGCTTCATCACGTCCTTCAGATGCGCACGAACTTTTTTCGCCCGCCCCTTCGGGAAAAAATCTTCGAACTCCCGCAGGCACTCGCTGAGCCTCCGTATGCCTACGCGCAAATCGTGAATCGCCTCCGCCGTGCCGAGTTGCGCCGCATCGTGCGCCAGAAACGCCAACCTCCGCAACAGCGTTGAGGACTGCGTCCGCACGAACTTCTGCATGTCATTCATGCGCGCGCCTTCGTTATTACCAGCGGCCGGTCGTATACCTGCCGGAAGAGCTCGCTGTTGCGTTCGGCCGCCCAGGCTTCCAGGCCCACGTCCTTATCCGACTCGAGCTCTAGAATCACTTCACCATTGCGCAGCACGCATTGAATCGAACGCACGCGCTGCCCGTGGCTGCGGTCGAGATTGTCCGCAAGCCGTAGCAGCGGCGAGAGCAACGATATGACGCGCCGCGACTCGGCTTCGAGCGGCTGCAGATTGATATGATCGCCGGTCGGCGCGGCCTTGCGATGATACCGGCACAGGTTCGCTACCAGCTCGCGCTCCTTCGCATCGAACCCCGGCATATCCGAATTCATCACCAGATAATAGGAATGCTTGTGATGACTGATGTCGTTCACAAAATGGCCGACATCGTGCAAATATGCCGCGGCTTCAAGCAGCCTGCCGTAACGCGGGGGCAAATTGTGCAGCGTCTGCAAACCCCGAAACAGATCGCCTGTGAGCCGCGCCACCTTACGCCCATGCTTCAAAGAGACACCATATTTCACCGTCATCGCTTCCACCGTTTCGCGCTGGTCACGGCTGAGTTGCGCCAGCTCGCGCCCCGCGCCGCGCGCGTGCAGGTCGGCGATGATTCCATCGCGCACGCCCGCCGCGCAGTAATAAAGCGACGGGAGGTTGAGCGATTGCAGCACGCTCATCAGCACCGCAGCGCCGGGAATGATGATCTCGGCGCGCCTCGGCCCGATGCCGGTGATCTTGCGGCGCTGCTCCAAATTGCTGCGGCATAGCTCGTCGTAAAGCCTGCGCAACTGCGATGAGCTCGCTCGCATGCGGTCGATCGAGTCGCGCTTCGACCGCGGCACCTGATTCACGGCGGACACCACCGCCGCCGCCGTCGCTGCCGTGGCAATGACGCGGTCCACTTTTTCGGAGCCGACGCGCGCTACCGCGGCCGCGATCCGTTCGTCGATGTACTGCTCCATGCTGTGGATCTCAATCTCGCGCGGCGGGTCCGCCTTCAAAAACAGCTCAGTCAGCCGGAGCGCGCCCAGCGGTTTCGAGAACGCCTGCGACATGTGGCCCTTCTCGCTCAATATAATCTCGGCGCTGCCGCCCCCGATATCGATCATCAGCACGCGCTGCGCCGGATGCGGCCAGCGGCTCTGCACGCCGAGATGGATCAGCCGCGCCTCCTCCTGTCCGGAGATGATTTCAACGCCGGTGCCGATCGCCTGCGATGCCCGCGCCAGAAATTCCTTCTGGTTGCTTGCGTCCCGCACCGCGCTGGTGGCTACTGCGCGCACAGCCGAGACGTTGAGCCTCTTATATTGCTGTGCCATCGTGGCCAGCAGCGCGCTGACCGACTCCGTGGCTTCCGCGCTGATGCGGCCGGTGCGGAAGACACTCGATCCGAGCCGCGTCACCGCGCGTTCCGAGACCAGGATCTGCGGCGGTTCGTTGCCGTTCACCTCCGCCGCTTCCATGCGCAGCGAGTTGCTTCCGATATCGATCGCGGCGTATCGCGGCATCTAAAAGTTAATGATACGTTGGACGGGCTCAGCGGCGTCCGTGGCCATCTGAAAATAGCCCCGAGAATCCTCCGATCTACAGGTTCTTACCCACGCAACGCTGGTGCTTGGTCAGGAAGGTCTTCGGGTATTTGCCTTCTCCCGCGAGCTTAAACGAACCAAATCCCTTACACCAGGGCCCGTCCGGCACATCGGGATTGGCTTCGATCCACATCTTTAGAGACTCCAAATCGCCTTGCGTAATCTCACGGTCCTTGAGCCGCTGAATCAAATGTTGCTTGATTTGCAATGGCAGTGATCGCCAGTCAATCCTGGGCACTAAGAACCAAAAACTTCTCTAAGAAGCTGATCGCGCAACCGGGTTGTCTCCAACGGGTCGGTCGTTTCCTGGTACCGCGTCATGAGATCGCGGAAATACCCGCGGTAGTTCTCCGAAATCTTCTCGATGAGGCAAGAAGTGGCAGACCTATCGATCAACTCAGCGAAACGCTCGCTCTTCAGTTCTTGCACGGCCGCCAACAATGATTGGCTTTCAAGTTGGGTGGCGGCATCGCGGATGACGCTCACCGGTATCTCCAGACTGCCGCCGTTATTCATGTTCAATTGTCCCATTTGACGAACCCGGTCCCCAAAACGCTCGGCGAGACGGTCCACTTCATCCGCAGGGACGGTGATCACGCGATCAGAGTCCGCTAGCTCTTCCAGGTAATCAATCAGTGTCGACATCATCCCCTTCAGTCCTTAAACTGGCGTCGTTTCCATCGCTATCCTCATTATATGAACCGCCTCGGCCTAAGCTAAGCCCACCATACCAATCCCGCTGACCCGTTATAATACGTCGAGCGGCTGTTTATACGCCGCGCGCTATGCCACTCTTCGCGCCCAACCGCTTTAAGGGCAAACTCATCGTAGTTGAAGGTATCGACGGTTCCGGAAAGTCCACCCAGATTGCGCTGCTCAGCCAATGGCTGCGCTCCCAGGGTTACGCCGTCGCTTTCAGTGAATGGAACTCCTCGCCTCTGGTCCGCGAAACTACTAAGCGGGGCAAGAAGAAGGAGATGTTTACGCCGTCCACCTTCAGCTTGATCCACGCCACCGATTTCGCGGATCGCACCGAGCGTTATATCCTTCCGCTCGTCAAAGCCGGCGCCATTGTCTGCGCCGATCGTTACGCCTACACCGCCTTCGCGCGTGACGTGGCCCGCGGCGTCAGCCGTCGATGGGTCAGGAATCTCTATAGTTTTGCCATCCGGCCCAACTTGAGTTTCTATTTCCGCGTCCCGCTCGACGTTGCCATCGGCCGCATCCTCGGCGCTCGCGACGCCATCAAGCACTATGAAGCCGGCATGGACCTCGGCATCAGCCGCGACGTGGAAGAAAGCTTCCGCATTTTCCAGGGCCGCATTCTCGATGAGTACGAAGCCATGGCCCAGGAGATGGGCTTCCATATCATCGACGCCACGCAATCCATCGAGGAACAACAGAAGCAGATGCGCAAAATTGTGCTGCAGGGTTTAGCCGAGAAAGGCGAACACAATGTCCTGCGCACCGGCGCCCGGGAACGTGAACGTGCCTATAAAGAAACCCCTATCTCCCCTCCAGTTTTTTGAAGAACCGCTTCCGGGTGTGGATCTCAATGACCTTCACGGCAAGCTCATCGTGATCGAAGGGCCCGATGCGGTCGGCCGCTCTACGCAGGTGGTGCAGTTGCGCCAGTGGCTCGAGCAGGAAGGCCACGCCGTGCTCGATACGGGAATGGCGCGCTCGGCCCTCGCCGGCAAAGGGATTCAGAGAGCCAAGGAGGGCAACACGCTAGGCGCCATCACGATGACGCTCTATTACGTCACCGATTTCGCCGACCGCCTGGAAAACGAGATCATCCCCGCGTTGCGTGCCGGCTTTGTCGTGCTCACGGACCGCTACACTTACTCCATCATGGCGCGTGCGATTGCTCGCGGCGAGGATCCGAAATGGATCGAACAGGTCACTGGTTTCGGACTCACTCCCCATGCAGTGTACTATCTCCGCGCAGGCGTCGAGGACTTGGTGTCACGCGTGGTCGTCGGCCGCGGCGCCTTCGATTATTGGGAAAGCGGGATGGACTTCCGCTTCGGCGACAATATGTTCGACAGCTTCTGCAAGTACCAGACGCGCCTCATACGAGCGCTCGACGGCATGGCCAAGAAACATAATTTCATTACGCTCGATGCCACGCGTCCGCCCGATGTCATTTTCAAAGACCTGCAACGGCGGATCGCGAAGATGAAGCTCCCACGCGTAAACGGCCCGGCGCCACCCACGCGCACCCGGCGCGCGACAAGCAAACGCCCAGCCGTGGCTCCCAGCTTGTAAATCGAGCCTGTAAATCGAGCCTGTAAATGCTTATATTTATTCTTCGCCACGCCATCGCGGAAGACGCAGCCCCGGGCGGCCGCGACTCCGACCGCGCGCTCACCTCCGAAGGCCGCGACAAATTGCGCTCTGTCCTCAAGCGCGCTTCGAAAGCCATAGAAACACCCTCGCTGATCCTGTCGAGCCCGTACGTGCGTGCTCGACAAACGGCCGAAATCGCCGCGTCGGCGCTGGGCTATACCGAGTCCATCGTCAACACCGGAGCCCTTACACCCGATGCCGCGCCGCACCAAGTCTGGGAAGAGATCCGCACGCACCGAGACGCCGAGCGCATCCTCCTGGCGAGCCATGAACCGCTGGTCAGCCAGCTTGTCAGCTACCTGTTGGGCGCGCCCGCATTGCAGGTCGAGATGAAGAAGGCCGCGCTGGTCTGCATTGAAATCGTCACGTTTCGCGGCGAGCCTCGCGGCGTTTTAAAGTGGATGCTCACGCCCAAGGTCGCGCACAACGTATGAACACCCGCAAAGCTACCGCATCTTATGAGTCCTGGCTGGCGAAGCAGATTGTCGTCTTGCCTGCCGACCTTAAGTTGAAACACCAACAGATGTCGGCCTCCGCTTTTTTCTTCCTGCGGGCCACGTTCTATCGCTGGATGGAACTGTTTCCCGAAGTCTGCGACACATTCGCGAAATCTCCGGAAGTGCTCGGCGTCGGCGACCTTCATGTGCAGAATTTCGGCACTTGGCGCGACGTGGAATCTCGTTTGATCTGGGGCATCAATGACTTTGACGAGGCATACACGCTGTCATACGCCGTGGATCTGATTCGCCTCGCCGTGAGCGCGCACATGGCCTTACGCGAGGCACGCCTCAGTATCACAGTAAGCGACACATGCGACGCCATTCTCGACGGTTACCGCGCGAGTCTGGCGGAAGGCGGCAAGCCTTTCGTCCTGGCCGAAGAGCATACTTGGCTGCGTCACATGGTCACTGGCGAGTTGCGCGATCCCATCCCTTTTTGGGCGAAACTCGATTCCCTGCCCCGCATCGCGTCGAAGGTTCCCGACAGCGCGTGCGCGGCAATTGAACGGCTCATGCCGGCTAAGAGTTTGAAATACGAAGTGGCGCATCGGGTCGCCGGGCTTGGAAGTCTCGGCCGTGAACGCTATGTGGGTCTGGCCGACTTTGCCGGTTCGCGCATTGCCCGCGAAGCCAAAGCGCTGGCTCCCTCCGCATGCGCGTGGGCTTGCGGCGAAAAGACCCGGAAGATTTATTACCAGCAGATACTGGATCGTTCCGTGCGCGCCTGCGATCCGTTCGTGCGCCTCAAAGGCCGCTGGATTGTGCGCCGCCTCGCGCCCGATTGTTGCCGCGTCGACCTCGCGACCATTCCAAAAGTGCGCGACGAGAGCCGCTTGCTCCACGCTATGGGATGGGAAACGGCCAACGTCCACTTGGGCACCTCCGGGGCTGCGAAACTTATCCTAAAAGACATGGCCAAGCGCGACAAAAAGTGGCTGCACGAAGCTTCCGAATCCATGCTCACCGCTACCCTGAAGGATTGGAACGCCTGGCGCAAAGGCTGAGTTTTGGAGCGCCGTTTGAGATGATACACGTATGGATCTGGCTCAACGAAGTTGCGTTCCGTGCCGCGGCGGCGTTCCCGCGTTGAAAGGCCCCGCGCTGCAGTCCCTGGCCGCCGAGTTGCCGCAGTGGCAGGTGATCGATGAGCACCATCTGCACCGCGCGTTCACGTTTCCCGACTTCGCTCAGGCGCTAAAGTTCGTGAATGCCGCGGGTGCTGTAGCGGAAGCGGAGGGTCATCATCCGGATCTCCTGCTCAAGTGGGGCAGCGTAGCGGCAACGATTTACACCCATAAAATCGATGGCCTGACGGAAAGCGATTTCGTGCTCGCCGCCAAGCTGGACCGCGCATTTCAGTAAGATGTATTTATGATTTCCCACCTGCGTTTCCTGGCGTTGCTGTGCGGCTTTTGCGTCGCAGCCTCTCCGCAGGTGATCGAATTCGAGGCGGGCGGTCTGAAATATCAGACGCTCACGAAAAAAGGTGTCACCCTCATGTTCTCCCGCCTGGCGCCGCACATCCACGAATACGCGATGCTGCAAGTGGCAATTTCCAATGGTTCGGACGGATATTGGAGCATCAAACCGGAGGACTTCACATTCTCTTGCGACGATGGACGCTCCATCCAGGCCGCCCCAGCCAGGCAAGTGGTCGGCATGATGCTTGAAAAGGGCAGCCATGCGGACGTTTCCAAACTGGTTTCGATCTACGAAAACGCGCTCTACGGAATCCCGCATATGCGCGTGACCAACGGATACGAACAACGCCGTCAATCGGCCATGTCAGAGGGAATATCGCCGCGATTCAAAGCCGCCGCCGCCGCTTCGGCGCTGGCCTTGGTGGCGACGCGTTTGTCGCCCGGCCAGTCAACCGACGGTGCGGTATTCTTTCCGAACGAGGGCAAGCAACTCGCCATCGGAAAGCTCGTGGTTCACGCCAGCGGCGAGACGTTCGAATTTAAGGCCGAGTGACTTCGGTCTAATGCACAATCGGTTCGGGAACGGCTTCGCCGTCGGCGCGCGGATCGGATGCGGCGTAGTTGGTCTTAGTCCGCGAATCGTGCAGGATCGCTTGGCCGCGGCCCATCTCCTGCGTATATTCGCGGCGCACGCGAACTTCGTGACCGCGCTCGGAAAGCTGCTGCAGCGTCGCCACCGGAACGCGAACTTCGATGGACACATCGCAGCCGCCGGAAGTTCTCTTGGTGAAGCGCGGCGCTTCAAGCGCAGCCTGAATGTTCATGCCGAAGTCGATAATATTTGAGGCGAACTGCGCGTGCGCCAACGGCTGATTGGCGCCGCCCATAATTCCGAAGCCGATGTGCTGATCGCCGCGCTCCATGAATGCGGGGATGATGGTGTGGAAAGGGCGTTTGCCGCCCGCGAGCACATTGGGATGCTTCGGCTCAAGCGAGAATAGCGCGCCGCGATTCTGCAGGATGAACCCCATGCCGTGCGCGGTGAGGCCAGAGCCGAAGTCATCGTAGACGCTCTCAATCCAACTGGCGATATTGCCGTCCTTATCCACGACGGTCAAGTACGTGGTGTTGCTGCCGATGGGGTCGCCATTGGGAACATCGCAGTTGGCCTTCGCAGGATCGATGAGCCCCGCGCGCTTCTTCGCGTAATCCTTAGAAAGCAGCCGACCGACGGGGATATCGCTCATGTGCGGATCGGCATTGAATCGGCGCACGTCGGCATAAGCTAGCTTCATTGCCTCAATGCGCTTGTGCATCTCAAAAGGGCTGAACGCGCCGAACGGAGAGGCGGGCGTCACCTCCATAATGTTCAGCATTTCGAGCGCGGCGAAGCCCTGGCTGTTAGGTGGAAGCTCGGCAATCTTCCAGCCGCGGTAATCAATCGAAATGGGCGTAACCCATTCGGGCGAGAATTCGGCAAGATCCGTGGCCGTCATCGTGCCCCGCAACCGTTGCGAGGTCTTCAGGATCGCCGCCGCAATTTCGCCCTTGTAGAAGGCGCTCGGGCCTTCGTCGGCAATGCGCCGAAGCGCATGTCCAATATCGGGGTTCCGAAATAGATCGCCTTGCTTGGGGACGTGTCCGCCGGGCAGAAATACGCGAGCCGATTCAGGGTCGGATTGTATCCGCCGCGCCCCAGTTCCCCACGATTCTTGGATGGCCTCGGTTACGGGGAACCCTTTCTCGGCGTAGGCGATGGCCGACTGGAACAGATCCTTCCACGGGAGCTTGCCGTACCTTTTGTGAATCTGCGCCCAGCCATTCACGGCACCTGGGACCGTGACGGTGTGAATGCCCGCAGCAGGCATGGTCTTGATACCTTGCCTGCCCAGGAATTCAGGCGATAGCATTTTCGGCGCGGTCCCGGAAGCATTCAGTCCGACGAGTTTCCCCGTGGCTGCCTCCCAATAAAGGACGAAGAGGTCTCCGCCGAGTCCGCATTTCATCGGTTCGACGACGGCCAGCACAGCGTTCGCCGAGATTGCGGCATCAACAGCCGACCCGCCCTTCGCGAGAATCTGCGCCGCGGCTTGGGACGCCAACGTCTGGCTGGTAGCAGCAATTCCCTGCTGCGAGATGACCATCGACCGGCCGTAGTTACGGCCTTGGCCGCATAGGGATGCTACGCAAACAAGCGCGAAACACGCGATCTTGGCAAGGCTGTTCATGAATTCGTGCATGTTAGCACGGGGAGTTCCCACGGAGGCCGTTATCATACGTGCATGACTGTCTCCGAACTGGCCCGCCGGCTTTCTGTCCGCTTCGAAGGCGATGGCGATCGTGAGCTTGCCGGCGCGGCACCGCTCGATTTAGCGGAACCCCGGCACTTGGTTTTCGTCGCGGACCCGAAGGCTTTTCCCGCTGCCCGAGAGTCCGCGGCCGCTTGCCTGATTGCGCCCCACGCCTATGTCGCGGCGCCCGGGCAGAGCGTCATCCGGCATGACACGCCCCGCGGGCTCTTCGCTCGCGCCCTCGCGATTTTGTATCCGCCACCGCTGTTTCATCCCGGAGTTCACCAGACCGCCGTGGTCGATCCCGATGCGCAGGTCGACGGTGTTGAGATCGGTCCGCATGCCTCCATCGGCGCTGGGTCGCGCATCGGCCCCGGCACTCGCGTGGAAGCCGGGTGCCGCATCGGGCGGAATGTGGTCGTCGGCCCCGAAAGCCTTCTGCACGCCGGGGTGACGCTCTATGATGCCGTATCCATCGGCGCGCGCGCGGTGCTTCACTCGGGGTGTGTCATCGGTTCGGATGGCTTCGGTTTCGCGCTGCTCGGAGAGCATTACGAGAAGTTTCCCCAAGTGGGCACCGTGGAGCTTGGGGACGATGTCGAGATCGGCGCGAACACCTGCATCGACCGTGCCGCTCTTGGTGTAACCCGTATCGGGGATGGCACCAAGCTCGACAATATGGTGCATGTGGGCCACAACTGCCAGATTGGAAAACACGTGGTGATTGCGGCGCAGACTGGTTTTTCCGGCGGCGTGGTCGTTGGCGACTACGCCGTGATTGGCGGGCAAGTCGGAGTCGGCGACAAGGTCCGCATCGAGACACGCGCTGTGCTCGGCTCGGGCTGTGGCGTCCTCACGTCGAAGGTGATTCGCGCCGGGCAGGTCGTGTGGGGCACGCCGGCGCGGCCCCTGCGCGACCATCTCGCCCAGCTCGCCGAGTTGTCGCGCCTTCCTGCCCTGCGCGTCGATTTCAAGTCGCTTGAGCAGCGCGTCGCTGAGCTGGAAAAACCGGAATGCTGATTGTGGTCGGCGGCCATTCGCGGAACATCGGCAAGACGTCGGTAGCCGCCGCCATTATCGCCGAGTCTCCCCACAGGAACTGGACCGCCGTGAAGATCACGCAGTTCGGTCACGGCCTGTGCTCCGCCGAAGGCGCCGCGTGCGACTGCGCCCCAGCGGCCGGACAAACGGTGGCGCATCCTTATGCGTTGTCCGAAGAACACGACGCGGCTTCGGGCACCGACTCTGCGCGTTTCCTCAATGCCGGGGCGAAGCGTGCCTACTGGCTGCGCACCGCGATCGGGGATCTCGGCCATGCCCTCCCGGCACTCCGGCGCATACGAGCCGATGCGGAAAACGTCATCGTCGAATCCAACAGCGTGCTGCAGTTCCTGGAAGCGGATCTATATCTCTGTGTGGCCGATTTCTCCAATCCCGATTTCAAGCCGACGAGCCTGCGCTATCTCGACCGCGCGGACGCTCTCGTCGTCACCGGCGGCGATCCGGCGCATCCCGCCTGGCCTGAGGTGTCGCGATCACTGTGGAGCAACAAGCCGCAGTTCGCGGTGTCGGCGCCGCGGTGGATGAGTGCAGGACTACGTGCATTCTTGACTAAGAAAACGGCGCTATCATTGGCGTGAAAAATGAGTCCTAAGCGCTATCCGCTCATTATTGAGAAGACTGCTACTGGATATTCCGCGTATTCTCCCGATGTTGACGGTTGCGCGGCCGCCGGCGATTCTCAGGAAGAAACGCGCTGGCTCGTCAGGGAAGCGTTGGAAGCTCACTTCGAAGCTATGCGGGAAATAGGCGAGCCGATTCCGGAGCCCGGTTCAGCGGTGGATTATGTTAAAGTCGGAGCTTAACCTCAAGCCGCCGGAAACTTGACCGCGATCTTCGGTCTCGGCGTCCCCGTCTTGTAAGGTGTCAGCGAAACGTTCAAATCTAAATCGCTCACCTTCTCCCCAAGCCGCACCACCAGCTTCTTGATCCCTGCGCCCTGGCCCGCAGCGCTCGCCGGCGTCACCACGTCGAAGACCGCATGGCGCGGCGTGTGAATCTCTGCCAGCAGCGTCCAACCGTCTTTCTGCATCTCGGCATTCTGCCCGTCAAAGGTCAACTCCGCCTCGGTGATCATCTGCCACAGAAACTCTACCGGCGGCGACGCCACCATTCTGTCTTCGATCAGCACTGCTTGCCGCTGCGCCAGACCGATGCGGCGCGTCAGACTCTTCACCTTCGCCGGGTAGGTCTTGGAAAGATCGATTTGCACCCATGCCAGATCCGGCGTGAATTCGCGCTTCACCACACGTGCCTCAGCTTTGGAATCCGGGCCTTCGTCGTCGATCAGAATCGAGTTGTGGAATTCGGTGCGCAAGCGCGGAAAAGGTCCCATTTCCATGGACCACCGGACTCCGCCCGCCATAAGCGCAAAGCTGCCGGGTTCGAAATGCGCGCGCCAAGCCTTGTTCTCTCCCGCTTTTACGCTTAGAAATAGTGCGGAAGGGTCCTCCCAGGCGCTGCGGAAAACGGCGACCTGCCCACCGCCGATCAACGCATCGAGCGGCCAACCCGCAGCTTGCGGCGATTTCGCCTCCTTGGGATACCAAACCAGGTCGAGCGCGTCCGCATGCGCCGCCCGCTCGACCTGCCGCTCCTCGTACCAAGCCAGTACAGGCTGGCCGAAGCGGCGCGCCAGCCAAAACATCTCCGGCATAGTTCCAGAATCGTCCGGCAGATCGAAACTCTCGATCGTCTTTCCCGACGGCCCGGCTGCGTAAACCCGCGATCGGCCCGCGTGATCCAACCCCTTCGCCGCGGAAACACCGAAGTCGGTGCCGAGTGCCGACTCCATCGCAGCTACCAGACACGCCGCGGCCTCCGTTCCCGCCTGGAAAAGGCCCGGACCTTCCGGCCAACCTCCATCCACGTTGAACACCGCCATTCCGTGCGGGATGGATTCCAGCACCCCCCGCATGACGGCCCCACACTTCTCGGGCTCCTCATCGGCAATCGCCAGCGCTCCGATACCCAACCCCGCGTTGCTGATCAAATTCCACGTGCCCGCCCCAGTCACCCAGCCGGTGCCCGCGGAATAGGCGGCGATCGCCGGATCGAGCCCCTTGTCCACCATCGCCTTCTTGATCCACACGCGCTCTCCGGGCGACAGCCCCGCGTGCAGCCAGTCATAGCCGATACCCATCGCCTGCGTCACCTCGGCGACTTCGGGAAAGTGCGCTGGATTCCAATCGTTTATGCTCGCGGCCGAATGCATCTCGCGCACTGCCCGATCCAGAAACGCTTTCCTCCCATCCAGGCGATAGACCAGCGCGAGCGTATAGATGCGCTCCAGTACACGCCGGCTTGGCGGCGGAATTCGCATGCCGCCCGATCTCAAGTCCAAAGGCAGCACGCCTAACAGCCGCTCGGCTTCCTTCAGGAGGTCCGCGAACAGCCGCCGCGCGAGAGGATTTTCTTTCGTGAGCGATCGGATGCGCGGCAGTTCCGCGTCATTCAGGATGAGCCGCGGGTGCTCCGGCTTCAAGGTTTTTAGCGGTGAATCGATCTCCGCATGCAAGCGCCACGCCGCAGCCCCCAAGGCGACGCGGCCCAGTAACGCTCTTCTGCTCAGTCCCCGGTGAACCACTGTATTCAGTTTAGTCTTCCGCATCAATGAACAAAAACTGCGGCGGCGGCGTATACTCCAATTGAGCGCGGTAAGCTCACGACGAAATCACGACTTATGCCTGAAACAATGACAGCCTCGTTACAGCAGATCCAGGGGATTCTGGCCGAACACGGTTACGATGTCACCGAAGTGAACGAGCATCTTTTGAAGATCCGCGAGGTCGAGAGCGGCGTATCTTTGAGTGCCGTGCTCGCCAACGACATTCTCTTTCTGAGTCTGACGTGCATCACCGTTCCCGAATCCGCCATCACCCCCGCTCTCATGCGCAAGATGCTCGACGCCGACAACGGAATCTCAACTTCGCACTTTCAGCTTTACCCAGTCGGCCCTGGAAAGTTGGCCATAACCCTGAATAACTTTTGCAAGCTGCAGGACATGGGCCCCGAAGACGAGGACGACATTCTCTCCTGCGTTCATTTTCTGTTGATCGACGTAATTGCCGCTCGCGTCGTCGTCGGTAATATTTCGTAAGCCACGAGGACTTAAATTCATATGCCATTTCTTTCGGATCTCTTCGGTCGTGCCGGACGCGTGACGCGCGGTCAACTGAATCAAGGTATGAATACGGTGGAAGACGCCACCTTCGAAGCCACGGTAAATCAGACTGTCGCCGACATGAAGGAGCAGCTCAACAAAGCCGTGCGCGCGTCGGCCATGGCGATGAGCAACCATAACCGCCTCGAAGCCGAGTATCAGAAGTACGTGCGGCAGTCGCAGGAGTGGAAGGATCGGGCCAAGCTCGCGCTCGACGCCGGCAATGAAGACTTGGCGCGCAAGGCTCTCGAAAAGAAGGGCGAATCAGACCGGCAGGTTGCGTCAATGCAGACCTCGGTCGATCAGGCACGCGAGGCCAGCGAGAGCTTGAAGCGTTCCGTTGCCGAACTGAATCGCAAGATCGAAGAAGGCGAGCGCACCGCCACCACTTTGATAGCTCGCAAGAATGCCGCGCTGGCGCAGACTAAAGTAGCCGAAGCGCTTGCCGGCGTGGGCCAGGGCGATAACGCATTCGCTGCGCTGGGGAAATTTGAGGAATCGGTTTCGCGCCAGGAAGCCACCGCCAAAGCCTTCGATACCCTTTCGAAAACCGGCAAGGGCGACGCCGATCTGGAAGCGCAGTTCGCCGCGCTGAAGGGCAGCGACGTGGACGCCGAACTCGAAGCCATGAAGCGCGAGCGCGTCACCGTGCAGCCGCAACTCACCTCCGGGAACCCGCGGCTGAATCCCGGAGATTCGTAGCGCATGTTGTCCACCGCCCTTTTGCTGGGCCTTGTGATCGCGCTTGTCTACGTTCTCATGAGCTTCTTCAAAAAGCCCGCTCCTCCCACTCCCGCCGCCCCCGCGCAGAATCTGGCGCAGCTCAACATCACACAGGCGCGCGTGGGCGATGCTATTTCTATCACTGGGGCCGGCGCGAACTTCGCCGATCTCGAATTCACCGTGGATCGGCGCAACATTGATGAATCCGGCGGGCTCCGCTGGACGGAAATCAGCGGCCTCTACCAAAACCGGCGTGTCACTCTTACGGTTCACGATGATGACGAACTGCAAGTCAGCGGCGCGCTCGATCCCGTAACCCCGTCGCTGGAGGATCTCGGCGTCACCGAAGAAGATCTGGCGCAACTGGATGAGCAGCAGAACTCGTCCAACGTAGTGGAGTATGACGGAAAGCCGTTCCATTACGAATGGAGCCGCGAAGTGCGCCACTTCCGCGATGGTGCGGGGCAAGGCGAAGGTTACTATGCCTGGCAGTTCCGCGAAGAAGGCGGGCCGCGCAAGCTGATCGTCCGGAAGCGCGAGGGCCAGGCTTTTCAAGTCGCGGTCGAGCGCCAGATCAACCCGGGCGACATCTCCGTTTATCGCGCCTGACGGAGACTTGAGTTTCAAGCAGGCGCGCGCGCAACGAGGCGCATGGCATGTCCAAACGAGTCTCAGGTTCCATCGCGATCGCAATCATTCTGGGGATGATTGGGGTCATCATCGCCGGTTCCGGTCTTCCCCGCGATCTAAAATCCCGCATCGCCGATGAGCAGTCGCAGCTTGCCTCCGCTCAAACGCGTTTTCACAATGAGCGCGATCGGGTGACGCAGTCGCTCGCCGCCGAGCCCGACCTGTTCCGCGCCCGATCGATGAACACGCTTTGGCCCGAGCGTCTCCGCAAAGATGAGGCGGCCTTGGCCGAGGCCGCGCGCGTGAACACGCAACTGCAGCAGCTTCGCGCGCAGAATAAATCCAACTCCCGCGAACGTGCGGAAACATTGTTGGCGAGTGCGCGTAAGCTGCGGGATTCGGCTCTCTCCGACGCCGATGATCTGCAAGCCGGCGCCGAACGATGGGTCAGCTTCAAGAAAAACCTGCCGGCCAACGTGCGCCTGATGCAGAACGATTACGATGCCGTGCACGGCGCCGACCTCGCCTCTACCGCGGCGCTGGTCCACAAAGCCGAAACCGATTGGCCCGCCAAGCACGACGATCTGGAAGCCCGTTTGGCCGGTGTCCAGAAGCTGCAGTCGGATGCCGACCAGAACTGGACGTCGTCCGCCCCCGCTCGTCAACAGGTCGAGTCCGGAAATCTCTCCGGTGTGGACGTGACGGCCCTCGCGGCCGTCGCCATCGCGCTGCAATCGGCAAAAGCGTCTCTGATTCCGAAGGCGGGCGAACTTAAAGTCCAGGTCGGGCAGCTCTATGTTGCCAAAGACAGGATTCTCGTCGATCAGGAAGCCAAGGACGGCGACTACCGGCAGAAGCTGAAAACCATTCAGACCAAGATCGTCGACACCGCGGCCAAGAAGAACGAGGTCACGTCGAGTGAATCGTGGGTCGATGTTCCGAAATCGACTTACCTTGCCGATGAGCGCGACCTTGGCATGACCATCGAACACAAGCCCGCGGGACAGTACGATTCCGAAGCTGACCGAACGCCGCAGCCGCCCGGTTTCGCCTACATCGCGCCCCCGGGTCAGTCGAATCAATACGGCTATTGGGAGCACCGTGACGGCGGCAGCTTCTGGACATTTCTGCCGCAGTATCTTCTGCTGCGGAGTCTGCTGAGTGGCCCGAGTTACCGCCCTATCGACATCGGCGAATACCAGGCTTATGGAAATGCCCGGCGATACGGCCAGACTTACTACGGTCGCGATGCCGGTGGACAGCCGCGCTACGGCACAGCCGGAACAGAAACGCAGACACGCTACCGCGACAGCCGTTATGTGAGCAGCGGCGGCTATCGAAACTCGAGCTACTCTTCGCACTCGGTCAACGGCGGGAACAGCGGTTTCCGCGGTTCCGCTTACTCCAGCCCCTCCTCGCGTTCCACCCCCGGCGCGCAAAGCAGCGGTTACCGAAGCTCCCGTTATTCTTCACCCGGCTCGCGCGGGTATTCACGCCCGTCTCGCAGTTTCTCGCGCGGCGGCCGCCGCTAAGATGGCACTTGCCGGTAATTAAGCGCCGCTCGCCGATTTCCATGTGAGTCCTTCGGTTCCCGGTTGCTACCATCCAGAATCGAGGGGACATTATGGATTCACTTCAGACCAATCGCAAATCAGGTAACAGCGGAACCATCACGTTCTCGTTTCTGTTAGTAACGGCGGGCGCCATTTTACTGCTCAGCAACTTCAACGTGATTCGCGTCCGGCGTGTCTGGGATCTCTGGCCTCTGCTGTTGATCGCGGCCGGCTTGGGTGAACTGCTAGCCTGGAGCAACCGCACTAAGCGCACCTAGGAGATTTATGACACCGGCCGGCAACGACCCAGATCGAATCCCGCGACAAGGTCCTCGCAATTACAACCAGGGGCTCGTTATGGCCATCCTGCTGATCTTCGCGGGAGTTTTCATCTTTCTCAGTAACTTGGGCATCCTCAATATTGGCAGCTTGTGGAGCTTCTGGCCTGTGATTCTGATCGCTTCAGGCGTTGCGCGTCTGATTTCTTGCCGGGACGCTACCGGCCAAATCTGGTCCCTCTTGATGATCGGCGCCGGCGCGCTTCTTCTGCTCAGTCGTCTCGGCTTATTCACACTGAGCGCCAAGTTCGTATGGCCCCTGGCTCTGGTCGGATTTGGCGTGTTGCTGCTCGTTCGCGCGCTTGATAATCAGGGCTTCCGCCTTCCCGGCGGTATCGAGACCGGCTCCCCCGCGGTCGCATCGGAGAACGTGCTGAAGGAGTGGGTGCTCTTTGGCGGAGTTAAACGCCGCGTCGCCTCCCAGGACTTTCAGGGCGGTCAGTTAATGTCCATCTTCGGCGGCATCGAGGTGGATCTGCGGCGCGCCGGTATTTCACCTCTGAATAAAGAAGTGTTCATTGACGCCGTCAGCACTTTTGGCGGCATCAACATCCGCGTTCCCGATGACTGGGTCGTCGTGGTTCGCGGCGTCGGCATCTTCGGCGGTTACGAAGACAAGACCATTCCACCTCGGCCCACTCCGGGTGCGAACCCGCCCAAGTTGATAGTCACAGGGAGCGCCGTATTCGGCGGAGTTGCGATCGAAAATTGAGCGATGCATCCGCTCTTCTCCAGCCGCGCAGCGTTCATTTTCTATTGGTGCACGTGGATTCCATTGGGAGCAATGCTGGGTTTCATTCTCAGCTTCTCAGGCAATCTCTCCTGGCAGGAAGCGGCGGGGCTCACGACTCCAGTCACCCTGTTTCTCGCCTTCATCTGCCTGACCCCATGGTATTCGTGCCGGTTTCTTCCTTTGCGCTCCACGCCCGCTTGGAAACTGCTCACCAATCACGTGATGGCAGCCGTGGTTTCAAGCGCCGCCGTATTGGTGCTGGCACGTATCCTATCGGAGGTCCTCTCTAATTTCTTTCCCGATCTGATTCGAAAGTTCCCTTTGTTTGCGCCCTTGCTAGGCGGCATGGTGGTCCTGATCTACTTCCTTTCGATTGCCGTCCACTACATGGTGCTTGCTTTTCAATCGTCGCGCGATGCCGAGATGCTCGCGCGCGATGCCGAGCTCAAAGCCCTCAAGGCCCAGATCAATCCGCATTTCCTGTTCAACAGCCTGCACTCTATCAGCGCGCTCACCACCATCGACCCGGCCAAGGCGCGCGACATGTGCATCCGGCTTTCAGATTTTTTGCGTCTCTCCCTACGGCTGGGTGAAGGCGGCGACATCCCTTTCGGCGAAGAACTCGCGCTTGCCCGCATTTATCTCGACGTCGAGCAAGTTCGTTTCGGCGACCGGCTGCGCGTGGTGCAGGACATCGATCCGGATTGCGCCGATTGTGAAATTCCTCCGCTGCTGGTGCAGCCGCTGGTGGAAAATGCAATAAAGCATGGGATTGCAACGATGGTGGACGGCGGCCAAATTTCAATGACAGGACACCGATCGCGCGATGCCATGCGCCTGGTCATCGAGAATCCATTCGATCCCGAAGCTCCGGCGGCACGCAAGAGCGGCATCGGCCTGGCGAACGTCCGCAACCGGTTGCGCACCCGGTACGGCAATAACGCGAAACTCGATATCCAGGTCGAGTCGAACCTATACCGCGTCGTGCTCACTCTTCCCGTCGAGAGTGCGGCCCGGGAGGCCAGTGCATGACGCCCGCGCTCGCCGCGGGCGACACCCTCGCGCATTACCAGATCGTCTCCCGCCTCGGGCAGGGCGGCATGGGGGAGGTCTACCTCGCAACCGACAGCAAGCTCGATCGCAGCGTCGCGATCAAAGTGCTGCCGCCGGCCGTGGCTCAGGACCATGAGTACATGGAGCGATTTGTGCGCGAGGCGCGCGCAGCGTCGGCGCTGAATCACCCCAACGTCGCGCACATTTACGAGATCGGCGAGGAGCGCGGGATTCAGTTCATCGCTATGGAATTCGTCGAAGGCGAGCCGCTCAATCGTCGCATTGAAGGCGGCCCGATGCCTGTGCGCGAAATCGCGGATATCGGCAGCCAGGTGGCCGACGCTCTCGATGCCGCGCACGCCAAAGGCATCGTTCACCGCGACATCAAGCCGGCCAATCTGCTGATTACTGCTCGCGGGCACGTCAAGGTGCTCGATTTCGGCTTGGCGAAAGTGACGGACACTTCTTATTCCAGGGGCGCCAGCCGCGCCGAGACCCGCTTCGTCTCCGCCGCCGGTGCGCTGCTTGGCACGGTGGATTACATGAGTCCCGAACAGGCGCTGGGCCGTTCAGTCGATGCTCGCAGCGATATCTTCAGCCTCGGCGTAGTGCTGTATCAGATGGCCACCGGACGCATTCCGTTCGAAGGATCAACGGCGTCGGAGACGATCGCGCGCATTCTCAACCTGCAGCCCGAGGCAATGGCCCGCTTCAACTACGAACTGCCCGAAGAGATGGACCGCATCGTGCGCAAATGCCTCGAAAAAGACCGCGAACACCGGTATCAATCTTCGCGCGACTTGATGGTCGATCTAAAACACTTACTGCGCGAACCTTCTCCCTCCGCGCCGGCGCGCCTTGAGAGTTCAAAAATCCGCGCCGTGATCGTCGACGATGAAATGCTTGCACGCCAGATCCTGCGCGAGTATCTGAAGGGCGAGCACGACATCGAGATCGTCGCCGAGTGTGCCAACGGCTTCGAGGCGGTCAAAGCCGTTGCGGAGCATAAACCCGATCTGGTGTTTCTGGACGTGCAGATGCCGAAGCTTGATGGTTTCGAAGTCTTGGAGCTGATCGATCGGGAGATCGCCGTGATCTTCGTCACCGCGTTCGATCAGTATGCGATGAAAGCCTTTGATGCGGCTGCGGTCGATTACTTGCTGAAGCCCTTCCGCATCGAGCGCCTGCAAACGGCATTGCAGCGCGTGCGCAAACGTCTGGGTGAGCGTCAGCCCGCAATGCCCGCGGCCGAATTGAAGAATGCCGCCCGCGCGCCCGATCAATACGTGCAACGCGTGGTTGTGAAGGATGGCGCGCGCGTCCACGTGATCGCCATCGACAAGCTGGACTACGCCGAAGCCCAAGACGATTACGTGTCGCTGCATAGCGAAAAAAACACGTATCTGAAGCAGCAGACCATTTCGAGCCTGGAAGCGTCGCTCGACCCCGCTAGATTTGTGCGCGTTCACCGGTCATTCATCGTGAACCTCGAGTGCGTCTCCAAGATTGAGCCTTATACCAAGGACACTCGCCTGGCGATCCTTAACGACGGCGCCCAAGTCCCCGTGAGCCGCGCCGGCTATGCGCGATTGCGGGAATTGATGAGCGGCGCGTAATTCGTAAAGTGGAATTCACGAATACCCGACTTGAAGTGGCTGTCATGAAATCGGAGTAAGATATTACGCGGACAATATCAGTGCCGCTAAATATCCGTGTGTTTTTCGCATCGCCAAGCGACATGGTTGACGAACGCGATGCATTCAGAAGGTTGATTCGTGACATTAACGACGTTCTAGCGTTTCTAGCGCCGGAACGGCAACTCACAATAGAGTTACTTAGGTACGAAACCCACTCATACCCAGATGTTGGGCGCCCCCAGGACGTTATCAACCGGCAGATACCGATTGATTACGACATTTTTGTGGGTGTAATGTGGAGCCGATGTGGAACACCGACCAATAACGAATCGAGCGGCTCTATCGAAGAATTCCGTCGCGCGTCCGAAATGCGCAGTAGGACTGGACATCTCCCTACAATCATGTTCTACTTTTGCGAACAGCCCATTCCCATACCAAGTCTGGCCGATCTAGATCAGTTGTCGGGTGTGGTCAAGTTCA